>NZ_JBBNAH010000675.1:0-6831 GCF_037994325.1 Pseudomonas sp. | reverse complement strand
CGCAGCATGTGCTTGGGCGTGTATGAGTTGTAGGCCTTGCCTGCTTGGGTCGGCAGCGTAGGGTCTTCGCCTGGATCATTGAGATTTTCAGTGTGGGTATATGTGTAGCCGGCAAAGAGTTGCAGATCAGTCAGTATCTCGCCGCTAATCTCTGCGTCAAAGCCACGAGACCGCGCTTTGCCGCCAGCGAAGTAGCAGGCATCCTCGCCGTCGCACGCAGTGCCGAAGCCGTACATTGCCTTGTTTTTTTGGTCGACCTGGAAAATGGAGAAGCTTGTATTTACTCTGCCCTCGAAAAGCTCTCCTTTTAAACCAACTTCGTAGTTGCTGCCCTCAATAGGCTTAAGTGGAGCGCTTTCCGCGCTGAGTTCAGTCTGTGGTTTAAAAATGTCGGCATAGCTGATGTAGGCGGACCATTCGGGTGTCAACTCGTAAATAAAGCCGCCGTAGGGGCTTACTTCTCCAGACTCTTTCGCCGAAGACGGGGGTAGTTTTGCGCCGGAGACAACCCGCTGCAGTTCATAGTCATATGTGTAGTTGCTGGTCCGCGCCCCGACCACAAAGGTCAATGGATCAAGCAGTTTGTAGCGCATGACACCATAGATACCCGATTGGGTAATTTTTGCCTTGGTATACGCAGCATAGCTGGTGCTCAACATTTGCGACTTGGTCGGGAGCGGTGGTGACACCGGGTCATAAATATTCATCGGCACATTTACGTTTGCCGACGCTGGGAAGAATCCACCTTGAAGGTCGTCAGTACGCAGGTCACTGGCGTTTGCCCCCACCACCACTTCATGCTCGCGACCGAGATTTCTGAATTTGCCGGTTAGGTTGATATCGGCACCTTTGTTAGTGTTCTCAAATTCATACAGGTAAGCACGAGAGGTCATGCCATCGCCGGTTGCTGGGTCAACGGAGCCGCGACCCCAGGCGTAATACATGTCATTGGTTTCACGAACGTAAGAGGCCGCAGCCTTGAGCGTCCAGTCTTCGTTGAAGTCATGCGTCAGGTCACTGAAGTACGTGGTCTGTTTGTTGTTCCACTTGTTCCAGTCCGCACCGGTGTAAGTGGAGCGGCTGATATCCAGTGCGCTGCCATTTTTGGCACGGGGCAATCCGCCAAAAAATGGAGTGGAGTGCAGATCCTCTACGCTAGCTCCGACGGCAATCACTGTGCTCGGTGCAAGCTCATACTCGACGATGGCGTAGAGCAAATTCTTTTTGCTTTCAGCAGTGTCGTAGAAGTAGTCGCGGTCTTCATGAGCAGCGACCACTCGAGCGCGCAGGGTTCCGTCTGCATTCAACGGTGTGCTGCCGTCGATGGATTGACGATAGTTATCCCAGCTACCGGCACTGGCCTGAATGGACAGCGACGGCTCAACCTTTGGCCGTTTACGCACCAAGTTCACCGCGCCGCTTGCGGCGCCAGAGCCTTGGAGTAGGCCATTTGCACCGCGCAACACTTCAACGCGGTCATAAATCTGAGTGTCGGACGTAAAACCACTACCTACGCCGTAATAACGACGGTCCAGCGGGACGCCATCGTACTGAAAGGTCTCAACTTCAAAACCACGCGAGTAGATGTACTTACCGCCGGAGGGACTTTGGTACGTGGTGATCCCCGTGGTCTTTTCCAGCACCTCATTGAGCGTGTTGAGGTTCTGATCATCCATCGCCTTACGCGTGACGATCGACACTGACTGGGGGATATCTTTGAGCTTGTGCTCGCCCTTGCCGATGGTGGCGACGTTGGAGGTGTAGCTGCCTGAGTCTTCGGTGGTGGCACTGGCGCCGCGGGCGTTGATGTCGGTTGGTGCCAGTTCCAGCGCGGCGTCGCTGCTGGTGGCGGGGCGCAGGGTGACGCTGTTGCCGTTGAGTTCGTAGGTCAGGCCGCTGTTTTGGAGCAGCAGGTTGAGTGCCTGCGCTGGTTCCAGGTTGCCTTTAAGCGCCGGGGTGCGCAGGTTTTTGATCGCGTCCGGGCTGTATAGCAGTTGCAGGTTGGCTTGTTGTGCCAGGGCATTTAGCGCGCCCACCAGGCTTTGCGCTGGAATATCCAGGGCCACCGGCTGAGCCATCGCTAACAGCGGGCTGCTCAGGGCCAGGGCCAGCAGGGTGGGAGAGAGCAAGGCGCGGGTTTTTTTACGCATCGCGGCGGCCAAAGGAGAGAGTGGGATGTTGGACATTATTGGTCTCTAAATGCTGGCAGTTGTCTTTTGAGATTTATTCGCAGTTATGTAACGTTCGGCAAGATAAAAACCGGAAAAAATTATTCAACAAATGCAGAAATTTCTTTTTCCACCGGCTCGGCCAGCCGCTGACCATTGTGCAAACGCAGCAGGTGGTCGGCGCTGTCGAAGTAACGGTCGTCGTGGCTGATAACGATGATGGTCTTGCCCAGGCGCTTCAAATCCGGCAGCAACTCGGTGTAGAAAATGCGCCGGAAGGTGGGGTCTTGGTCGGCGGCCCATTCGTCAAATACCAGCACCGGGCGCTTGTCCAGCCAGGCGCTGACCAGGGCCAAGCGTTTGCGTTGGCCGGTCGAGAGGTCGGTAGTGCTAAACGCGCCGTCGCGCACTTGCACCTTGTGGGCTATTTCCAGGCGTTGCAGGTAGCGGTTGGCGTCATCCGGAATGCCGTCGGGGTTTTGCAGCAGTTCGTCGAACAGGTAGTAGTCGGCGAAAACGGTGGTGAATAGCTGGCGATAGTCGTCGCGGTTTTCAGCAGTAACCGGCGCGCCATTAAGCAAAATCTCACCGCTTTGTGGCGCGTAAAGGCCGAGCAGTAGCTTGATCAAGGTGGTTTTACCGCAGCCGTTTTCGCCGACGATAAACAGGATTTCGCCCTGGCCGATTTTCACGTTTAGCGGGCCCAACGCAAACGGCGTGGCGCCTTCAACGGGCGGGAAGGCGTAGCGTACATTGCGCAGTTCCAGGCTGTGTACCTGGGTAACCGGCGCTTCGCCTGCGCTCAACAGTAGGTGCGGCTCGGGCGAGGAGAACTGCGCGGAGAGCTCGGCAATGCGCCGAAACGCAATCTGCGCGCGGCTGATAATGGGCAGGGTGGTCACCAGGTGTTCCAGGGGGCCCTTCATATACAGCAGCACCAAAACAAAGCCGCTAATCACCGCTGCCGGGCTGTGCAGCCAGTATTGCTGCAGGGCCAGCAGCATGCCGATAACGACAAAAAACAGCATGGAACCGAGACTTTTCGCCAGCACAAATACGGTGATCGAGCGAACGTGTGTGTCGCGAATGTAGTCCGCTGTGCGCTGGATACGCGCGGTAAACATATGGTGGCGGCGCGGCCGATGAATGCGCAGTTCCTTGGCGCCGGAGGCGATGCCGTTGTAGTGCTTTTGCAGCTCGTCTTCGGCTTCGCGCGCGGCATAAAAACCCTTGATGCCTTTTACCCGCGCCAGGTATTGCACGCCGGTGCCGAGCACGATGGCCAGCGCGGTGACAAGAAACATCGGCCAGGACAGAAAGGCCAGGTAACCCAGACAGCCAAAAGTCACGGTGAGGGAAATCGCTAAAGGCGCAAAAGAGAAGGCGAACTCGCTGATGGTGTCGACGTCCTGGGTCAGCACCGGTATCAGACGATGGCTGCGATAACGCTCAATTTGCTCGATGGGCGCGGACAGCACCTTTTCCCCGAGGTCGCGGCGTAGCTGGGCAATCACGTGTTGGCCGACGTAGTTGGTGCCCAAGTCCGAGGCCAAGGAGCAGAGCAGCGCCAGTAGGCACAGGCCGGTAAAGGTGATGATCACCTGTTGGCTCAGCCCTTCTGCGGCATGCAGCAAGCCGTTGATCGTGGCCAGCAGCGCAGTGATGCTCAAGCCGCCGAGCATGCCCAGGGCAATGCAGGTACTGACTACCAGCCAGTACGGTTTAAGCAAGCTGAACAGCTCGCGAATGGCGCCGGGCGCCGCAGAAGAGGGGACAGTCATCGCATTTCCTGGAATGAGCGCAGGCGTGATCGCTTGTGGAAAGAACGGCTCATAGCCCAGAAAATTTAGCGCGCGACGGCGCGATGCCCGGCAATCGACTCGCCAGGTTGTAGGTAATGGGCTAAATAAAAAGAGGTTTGCTCGCTGTGGCAATCGACCGCGTTGGTCCGGCTGTCGCCCGTCAACAGGCAATGCTAGAGTCGCCGCCCATGAACCTGACCCGCCCCCCACGCACCCGCTCACTGACCGCCTGGCTGTTGTATGCCAGCGTGCTGTTCAGTCTGTTTGCCTGCGGTATTCACCATGGGCAAATGAGTGGCTTGAGCCTGAGCGGCTTGGGTGGCGGCTTCTGCTCGATTAGCGGCGAGGGTGGTCCGGCCATTGATGCCAGTGGCACCGACCAGCAGGCGCCGCATTTGGATCAGGTCAGTTGCCCGCTGTGTTCATCGTTTGCCGGCGCGGTGGCGATCAATACCGCGGGTTGGTCGCTGAATTTCAGCCCGGCCCCAGCCATCACGCCACGCCTGGCCAATACCTGGCCACAAGCACCGCCGCGCTACAGCTGGCCCTCGCTCAATCCTCGCGCTTCGCCCCTCGCTTGATCGTCTGGCGGCTACTTACTGGCCGCGCTTCTAACTAAATTCCCCTGGCCGACCACGGCTAACGGCTGCGCCCAATGCGCCAGTTGGTAGAGGGGAACTGACGCTCACGTTGTACGCAAGGATTTCACCATGCCTTTGAAAAAGGTTTGTTTACTCGCCGCTCTGGCGCCGCTGACCGGCCTCGCTGCGCCCCAGGAAACCACCGACCCGCTGAACGATGAACACGCGGCTCACCACGAGCATGCCGTCGAGCTGCAATCGACCATCATCACCGCCGTGCAGCAAAGCTCGCCGCTAACCGTGGTGACTAATCCCAAGGACGCCCGCCAACCCGTTCCGGCCAGCGATGGCGCTGATTACCTGAAGACCATTCCGGGCTTTTCCGTGGTGCGCAACGGCGGCAGCAACGGCGACCCAGTACTGCGCGGCATGTTTGGTTCACGGCTGAATATTCGTACCAACGGCGGCCTGATGCTTGGCGCCTGCCCGGCGCGTATGGATGCGCCGACGTCTTATATTTCGCCGGAGACCTTCGACAAACTCACCGTGATCAAAGGCCCGCAAACGGTGTTGTGGGGTCCGGGCGCCTCGGCTGGTACGGTGTTGTTTGAGCGTGAGCCGGAGAGCTTTTCCGAGCTTGGTGGCCGCCTGGATGGCAGCGTGCTCGCCGGCTCCAATGGGCGGTTTGACAAGGTGCTGGATGGCGCCGTGGGCAGCGATTTGGGCTATTTGCGTGTGGTCGGTAACCAGGCCCAGGCCGACGATTACCGTGATGGCAATAACGACACCGTGCCGTCGCGCTGGAACAAGTGGAACACCGATGTGGCGCTGGGTTGGAAGCCCGATGCCGACACCCTGATTGAGCTCACCGCTGGCAAGGGCGATGGTGAAGCGCGCTATGCCGGGCGCGGTATGGACGGCTCGCAGTTCCAGCGCGAGAGCCTCGGCCTGCGGTTTGAGCAGAGCAATATTGGCGAGGTGCTAAGCAAGGTTGAAGCGCAGGTTTACTACAACTATGCCGACCATGTGATGGACAACTTCCGCCTGCGCACGCCCGACCCCACCAGCAGCATGCCAATGCCCATGGCCGCGCAAGTCGACCGGCGTACCGTGGGCGGGCGCCTGGCGGCAACCTGGGTGTGGACTGATGTTGAGCTGGTTAGCGGCGTCGATGCCCTGCGCAGCGAGCACCGTGAACGCAGTTCCAGCTATTCCATGATGAGTGGCCGCTATACCGACGCTGACCAGTTCCCTTGGAGCAAAGATGCGGTGTTCCATAACTACGGCGCCTTCGCTGAAATGACCTGGAATGCTGCTGAGCGCACACGGTTGATTGGCGGCGCGCGCGTGGATCGGGCCGAGGCCACTGATTACCGGCAAACCACCGGCATGATGAATATGCCCAACCCCACGGCGAATAAAACCCGTGGCGACACCTTGCCCAGTGGCTTCGCCCGTTACGAGTATGACCTGGCCGATTCGCCGACCACCGTATACGCCGGCCTTGGCCATGCCCAGCGCTTCCCCGATTACTGGGAGCTGTTTTCCGCCACCACCGGGCCAGCTGGCAGCGTTAATGCCTTCGCTGGCAGCAAGCCGGAAAAGACCACGCAGTTAGATTTTGGCGTGCAATACGGCGGCGAAAAACTACAGGCCTGGGCCTCGGGTTACGTTGGCCAAGTGCGCGATTACCTGCTGTTCACCTACAGCCCCGGCATGATGGGCGACAGCACCCAAGTGCAAAACATCGACGCGCGGATTATGGGCGGTGAGTTGGGCGCGGCTTATCAACTGAACAGCAACTGGAAGACCGATGCCACCCTGGCCTATGCCTGGGGCAAAAACAGTTCTGACGGTGAAGCCTTGCCGCAGATGCCACCGCTGGAAACGCGCCTGGGCCTGACCTATCAGCGTGAAGCGTTTAGTGCCGGAGCGTTGTGGCGCGTGGTCGCCAGCCAGGGGCGGATCGCCGAAGGCAAAGGCAATGTGGTGGGCCAGGACCTGGGCCAGAGCAGCGGCTTTGGCGTGTTTTCGTTGAATGCTGCGTACCGCTTGAACCCGCATTTCAAGCTCAGCACCGGCGTCGACAACCTGTTTAACAAGGCCTATGCCGAACACCTGAACTTGGCGGGTGACGCCGGCTTTGGTTTCCCCGCCGATAAGGCGATCAACGAGCCTGGGCGCACGTTGTGGACCAAGGTGGATTTCAGTTTCTAAGCTTTGCCGCTGTTGTTGGGCTTCGCTCAACCGCAACCAACAAACCCTAACCGTAGGTTGCGG
>NZ_JBBNAH010000674.1:0-1338 GCF_037994325.1 Pseudomonas sp. | reverse complement strand
CGGCCAGGTAGCACGACAGGGTGTGGTGACTGGGCCCTTCGTACTCGCGGGCGTCGTGATAGTTGCTCCACATCGCCGCAGTCAGCCCATCACCCAGCTCGGCACAATGCTCCAGCTGCGCATGGGGCGAGCTGTTGAGCGATTGAAACACTTGAATGTGCGGGAGTAGGGCCATGGCCATGTGCGCCTGCTGGAACGTGGGGCCTATGCTAACGCGCGCGAGCCCTGCTGCCAGCCGCTGCGGCTAAATAAGCGCAAGTTTACGCAAGCGCCCGGACGATCGGCCACGCACACTGCCGGCATCGCTCAGGAGCTATGCCATGAACCTTTCGCTGTATCTGCTCACCGTGCTGATCTGGGGCACCACCTGGATCGCCATCAAACTGCAAGTCGGCATGGTCGCTATCCCGTTATCCATCGCCTACCGTTTTGGCCTGGCAGCCTTGGTGCTGTTTGCCATTCTGCTGCTTAGCCGTCGCCTGCAAGCGATGAACCGCCGCGCGCAGTTGCTGTGTTTGGCCCAGGGTTTGTGCCTGTTCTGCATTAACTTTATGTGCTTTTACACCGCCAGCCAGTGGATCCCCAGCGGCCTGATCGCCGTGGTGTTTTCCACCGCCACCTTGTGGAACGCGATCAACGCGCGGGTGTTCTTTGGTCAACGCATTGCCGTTAACGTGTTGGCCGGCGGCGCCCTGGGTTTGACCGGGTTAGCGTTGCTGTTCTGGCCGGAATTGGCGGGCCACCACGCCAGCCGCGAAACCCTGATCGGCCTGGGCTTGGCCCTGTTCGGCACGCTGTGTTTTTCCGCCGGCAATATGCTCTCCAGCATGCAACAGAAAGCCGGCCTGAGACCGCTGACCACCAACGCCTGGGGCATGCTTTACGGTGCGCTGATTCTTAGCGGCTACTGCCTGCTTAGCGGCACACCGCTTACCTTTGACTGGAGCACGCAATACGTCAGCTCGCTGGTGTACTTGGCCATTCCGGGCTCGGTGATTGGCTTTACCGCGTACCTGACCTTGGTCGGACGCATGGGGCCGGATCGCGCGGCCTACTGCACCGTGTTGTTTCCGGTGGTGGCGCTGAATATCTCGGCGTTTGCCGAAGGCTACCAATGGACCGCGCCAGCGTTGATGGGCTTGGTGTTGGTGATGGTGGGCAATGTGTTGGTGTTTCGAAAGCCGAAGGTGGTAGTGGCGCCGGTGTTGGCGCGCTAGTCGAGGCTGGGCCGGCCCTCACCCCTACCCCCTCTCCCGCACGCGGGAGAGGGGAACTAATCGGTGTTGACGCGACTACTCGTCTAGGCACCCTCTCCCGCTTGCGGGAGAGGGTTGGGGT
>NZ_JBBNAH010000673.1:0-5806 GCF_037994325.1 Pseudomonas sp. | reverse complement strand
GTGGATCCCCGCCTTCGCGGGGATGACGGAGGTCGGTCCGGCTACCTCAGCCTGCTTCGGATACCGTTCAATACAGCCCCGATTGCCGGCTGCAACCCCCACACCGACTCGGGTATACTCGCCGGCTTTTCGAAAGTTCAAGCCTGCGAGTGCTGCCTACCATGGAAATCAACCCGATCCTTAACAGCATCAAGGACCTCTCCGAACGTTCCGAGACCATTCGGGGGTATCTTTGACTACGATCACAAGAGTGATCGTCTGACTGAAGTCAACCGCGAGCTGGAAGACCCGGCCGTGTGGAACAACCCCGAATACGCACAAAACCTGGGCCGCGAACGCGCTGCCTTGGCGCTGATTGTTGAAACCCTCGACGAAATGAGCAGTGGCCTCAGCGATGCCCGCGACCTGTTGCAGATGGCCGCTGAGGAAGAAGACCAGGGCGCGGTAGACGATGTGTCGGCCGAAGTGGAGCGCCTGCGCGAAGCCCTGGAAAAGCTCGAGTTCCGCCGTATGTTCAGCGGCGAGATGGACCCCAACAACGCTTACCTGGATATCCAGGCCGGTTCCGGCGGCACCGAAGCCCAGGACTGGGCCAATATTCTGCTGCGCATGTACCTGCGCTGGGCTGACAAACGCGGCTTTGACGCCACCATCATGGAGTTGTCGGCCGGTGAAGTGGCCGGTATCAAAGGCGCCACCGTGCATATCAAGGGCGAGTACGCCTTTGGTTGGTTGCGTACCGAAATTGGCGTGCACCGTCTGGTGCGTAAAAGCCCGTTCGACTCCGGCAACCGTCGCCATACCTCGTTCTCTGCGGTGTTTGTGTCGCCAGAAATCGACGACAACATCGAAATCGAGATCAATCCGGCAGACTTGCGCATCGACACCTATCGTTCATCGGGTGCCGGTGGTCAGCACGTAAACACCACCGACTCGGCGGTGCGTATTACCCACGTGCCGACCAACACCGTGGTGAGCTGCCAGAACGAACGTTCGCAACACGCCAACAAAGACACGGCGATGAAAATGCTCCGCGCCCGCTTGTATGAGCAGGAAGTGCAGAAGCGCAACGCGGCGTCGCAGGCGTTGGAAGACACCAAGTCGGACATCGGCTGGGGGCACCAGATTCGCTCGTACGTTCTTGATGCCTCGCGCATCAAAGACCTGCGTACCAGCATTGAACGCAGCGACTGCGACAAGGTATTGGATGGCGACATCGACGAATACCTGATCGCCAGCCTTAAGCAAGGGCTGTAATTCAGCCCGGATGACGAAGTCCCCCGCCCCGGGGTGGGGGCAACTGACCTGTAATGGAAACTGTAAAAACATGAGCGACCAGCAACCCGATCTGCAAGCACTGCAACAGGAAGAAAACACCTTGATCGCCCTGCGCAAGGAAAAGCTTGCCGCAGAGCGCAGCAAGGGTCAGGCCTTCCCCAACGACTTCCGCCGCGACAGCTACTGCAACGACCTGCAGAAACAGTACGTCGACAAGAGCAAGGAAGAGCTGGAAGCGGCGGCCATTCCGGTCAAGGTTGCCGGGCGCATCATGCTTAACCGTGGCTCGTTTATGGTTATTCAAGACATGAGCGGGCGCATTCAGGTGTATGTGAACCGCAAAACCCTGTCGGAAGAAAAACTCGCCGAAGTAAAAACCTGGGACCTGGGCGACATCATCGCCGCTGAAGGCACCCTGGCCCGTTCCGGCAAGGGCGACCTGTACGTGGAAATGACTGACGTGCGCCTGCTGACCAAGTCGCTGCGCCCGCTGCCAGACAAACACCACGGCCTGACCGATACCGAAACCCGCTATCGCCAGCGCTACGTTGACCTGATCGTTAACGAAGAAACCCGCCAGACCTTCCGCGTGCGTTCGCAAGTGATTGCGCACATTCGCAGCTTTTTGATGAAGCGCGATTTCCTTGAAGTGGAAACGCCAATGCTGCAGACCATCCCTGGCGGCGCAGCAGCCAAGCCGTTTGAAACCCACCACAACGCGCTCGACATGGGCATGTACCTGCGCATCGCGCCGGAGCTGTACCTCAAGCGTTTGGTTGTGGGTGGCTTTGAGCGGGTGTTCGAGATCAACCGCAACTTCCGTAACGAAGGCGTTTCGACTCGGCACAACCCCGAATTCACCATGCTTGAGTTCTACCAGGCCTACGCCGACTACGAAGACAACATGGACCTCACCGAGGAGTTGTTCCGCGAGTTGGCGCAGTTGGTACTGGGCAGCACCGATGTGCCGTACCAAGGCAAGGTCTTCCACTTTGGCGAGCCGTTTGCGCGCCTGTCGGTGTTTGATTCGATCCTCAAGTACAACCCGGAACTTACCGCGGCTGACCTGACCGATATCGACAAGGCTCGCGACATTGCCAAAAAAGCCGGCGCCAAGGTGCTGGGCTTTGAGGGCCTGGGCAAACTGCAGGTGATGATTTTCGAAGAGCTGGTTGAGCACAAGCTGGAGCAGCCGCACTTTATTACCCAGTACCCGTTCGAAGTCTCGCCGCTGGCCCGTCGCAACGACAACGACCCAAGCGTGACCGACCGCTTTGAGCTGTTTATTGGTGGTCGTGAAATCGCCAACGCTTACTCCGAGTTGAACGACGCTGAAGACCAGGCTGAACGCTTCCAGGCGCAAGTGGCCGACAAGGACGCCGGTGACGACGAAGCCATGCACTACGACGCCGATTTCGTTCGCGCCCTGGAGTACGGCATGCCGCCAACCGCGGGTGAGGGCATTGGTATCGACCGTTTAGTGATGTTGTTGACGGATGCGCCGTCTATTCGCGACGTGATCCTATTCCCGCATATGCGCCCGCAGGCGTAAGTTGGTGCCAGGCCGCGTGCAAGCTACTGCGCTCGGCCAGGCGGCGTTGAAAACAAGCGCAAAATGCTCATTGGCTACAGCCAACTCCGCTTTTTCGCTTGTTTTCGCCTTGCCTGGCCTCGCTCGCTACGCTTGCACACGACCTGGAGCGGCGCCTGTTAGCAGTGCGGGAAGGAATCTGTTCTGCCGAGGAGTGTCCCAAGGCCAGAGTTTCACCATTGCGAGAGGTAAGCCCAGTCGTGACCCACCCTGCCCGAGACAGCGCCGCCGATGTGGCTAGCGCCGTCGCCGAAAGTGTTCAGTACCAAGGCCGCAAGGCCAGCCGCCAGGGCAGCGAACAGCGCCGCCAGGCGATTCTTGATGCCGCCCTGCGCATTATTGTGCGTGAAGGCGTGCGTGCCGTACGCCACCGCGCCGTAGCCGCCGAGGCCGAAGTGCCGTTGTCGGCCACCACCTACTATTTCAAAGACATTAACGACCTGATTACCGACACCTTCGCCTTGTTTGTCGAGCGCAGTGCGGCGGATATGGCGGCGTTCTGGGACAGCACCGAAGTGCTGCTCCGCGAGCGCGTGGCCAAGCAGGACGGTAGCATCGAGTCGCGCCGGGTACTGGCCGACTACATCGCGGCCATGGCCGTGGAGTACGTGCGTCAGCAGGTGCAGGAGCGTCCTTCACATCTGCTTGCCGAGCGTGCCTTTCAACAGGAAGCGTTGCTTAACCCGCGCTTGCATGACTTGGTGCGCTCCCATCGGCAAATCCTCCAGCAGGGCGCCACGCATTTCTTTGAAGTGCTCGGCTCGCAGGAACCGGAACAAGACGCCAAGCTGCTTACCGGCATTGTTGAACGCATGGAATACCAAGGCCTGATCGATGGCGCGCAGAACCTGAATGCTGTCGACATGCTGGCGGTGCTTAAGCGCTATCTGTACCTGGTGCTTGGCCTGTAGGGGCGGCGGCGAATGCTGTGCACCCCCTACGTTTGTCATATTTCGCCGGTAGGGTGCGCCGTTTTGCAGTGAGCAGAGGTCGTAGGTAATGGCAGTGGTGAAAAACAGGGGGCAGGGGATGGCTAGAGCGATAAACACCTGGCGTGTACTGATGGCGCTGTCTTTTCTGTTGCTCAGTGGTTGCCTGGTGACCTTTAAAGACCCCATTCCGGCCAACGAGGCGGCGCCGATTCCGTTGTTGGGCGAGTGGTCGCGCAAGAACGAATTTGGCGAAACCCTGTATTTGGACATCAGCCGCTCCGGCTCCAACGTCTATAAAGCCCGCACCTATATCAACTCGCCGGACAACGACAAAAGCATCGAAGAGTACAGCTTTACCGTGGCTCACCATGGCAGCCGCTGGTACCTGTCGGCGGGCCTGCCGAAAAGCCTGGGCGCCAACTTTGCCATTGGCGGTTTCGAGCTGACCAAGGACAACGAGCTGCTGCTGTATAACCTCGACATCGACCGCATCAGCCAGGAGCTGCAAGTCGGCGGCCTGCAAGGCGATGTGGTGCAAACCCCGGAAGGCGAGGGCGTGTTGATCAGCAGCCCATTGGACAAAGTCTTCGCGTATCTGGACGATCAGGCCAATTCGGATGTATTTATCGAGGTGGCGCGCTACCAGCGCACCGGAGACTGATTACCTGACGAGGGACCGATGAACAGCCAAACCCCGCTGGACAACTACCAACTGATCATTCGCGCCTTGTCTGACCGCTTGGTAGAGGCGCAAACGCCGATCCGCGTGCTGGATGCCGTCAAGTGGGACGACAATGTTCGTCAGGCCTTCTTCAAGGGCAAGGGCAAGCAACTGCCGCAGGTGGACCGCGATTACTACGCGAGCCGGCCGCTGGGTTTTGATTCTGCGGCGAAAAAGCTCGAGTTCCAGAACCTGGAACGGGATATCACCCGCCAGCTCGGCCAGTTCAACCCGGTTGGGCAGATCATGCGGCGCATGTGCAAGGAATACCGCATGGTGATCCGCATGCTGGAAGCGCGCGGCACCTCGGATTTTGGCCTGATCTCGCAAGAACTCTACGGCTCAGCCTCCGATGCCTTCCACGCTGGCGACCCGACCCTGGCCGACCTGGGCCTGATGTTTTCCGATTACCTGAACAAAATCGACGACCGCGGCGACCTCAAAGACGAGCCCAAAACCCTGACCGCCAAGGACGCCGTGGCCCTGTTGCAAGGCCGCTTGAATACCGTGTTTGGCGAAACGCAAAGCACTATTCGCGTGTTTGAGTCGGACGGCATTCTCGCCGATGCCGCTGCCGGCGCTGACTACATCAAGATTCGCGCCGATGCGATGTTCAACGAACGCGATGTGCGTGCCCTGGAAGTGCACGAAGGGCTGGTGCATGTCGGCACCACCCTGAATGGCCAGAACCAGCCGATCTGTACCTTTCTGGCCAAGGGCCCACCCTCGTCCACGGTGACCCAGGAAGGCCTGGCCATCCTTATGGAAGTGATCGCCTTTGCCTCCTACCCCAGCCGCCTGCGCAAATTGACCAACCGCACCCGCGCCATTCATATGGCCGAAGACGGCGCGGACTTTTTGCAGGTATTCGACTTCTTCCGCGAGCAAGGCTTCGACATGGAGCAAAGCTACGCCAACGCCAGCCGCAGCTTCCGTGGCTCAACGCCGGATGGCCTGCCGTTTACCAAAGATTTGTCGTACCTCAAGGGCTTTATCCTGATCTACAACTACATCCAACTGGCCGTGCGCAAAGGCAAGCTTGAAGCGATTCCGCTGCTGTTCTGCGGCAAAGCCACGCTGGAAGATATGCGCACCCTGCGCCAGTTGGTGGACGAAGGCCTGGTGGTTCCGCCCAAGTATTTACCACCGCAGTTTCGCGACCTTAACGCGCTATCGGCCTGGATGTGCTTCTCCAACTTCCTCAACCACCTGAGCCTGGACCGGATCGAAGCGGATTATTCCAATATCCTCTAACCATGATGAGATCCCCTGTGGGAGGGAGCC
>NZ_JBBNAH010000672.1:0-2253 GCF_037994325.1 Pseudomonas sp. | reverse complement strand
GAGTTCGACTATTGCGGCGTCGGCACCTTTGCCGCCATGACTGGCATTGCAGTGGAGAAGGTCGCCAACTGGTTGGAGATCGGCATGCTGCCCAGCGTGACGATTGGCGATTTACGGATGGTCAATCTGGACCGCATCCGGCGCGATTTGCTGAAAGGTAAAAGTGGGTTTACCGAGGGGGATTACAGCGACAAGGACCCGCGTGGCAGTTTCACGTTTCGTTAAGCGCGTGGGGGGTTGTCGCGAATAATGCGTTGCTCGTTAGGGTGTGCCGGTGCGCACAGCACACCCTACGCTCGGTACTTCTGTTACAGCGCAGTCAGCATGCCGCTCAACTCTTGCAGGCTGTCTTCGTCGGCTTTTAACCGTTCGGGCAAGGTGTCGCGCAAAAACTCCACCCAGGTGCGGATCTTGGCGTCCAGGTATTGCCGCGATGGGTACAGGGCGAACACGTTGAGTTGGTATAGCCGGTATTGCGGCAGCACGCGCACTAGTCTGCCGTCGCGCAGGCCGGCAATGGCGGTGTAGACGGGTAGGGCGCCGATGCCGATGCCGGCTTTGACCGCTTCAGTCATGGCGTCGGCGGTGTTGACTTGAAATACGCTGCGGTTGATGGCGACCATTTCGTCGCCGTCCGGCCCGTCGAAGTGCCATTTGTCCAGGCTCATGGCGGCGTTTACCAGGCGCAGGCAGCGGTGTTGGTGCAGCTCGCCTGGGCGATGGGCGAAGCCGTGTTCGGCGATGTAGGCGGGCGAGGCGCAGAGCACGCTAAAGGTGTTGCCGATACGTTTGGATACCAGCCCGGAGTCCGGCAGCTCGCGGGCGATGACAACGGAGACGTCGTAGCCCTCGTCGAGGATGTCGGTGGTGCGGTTGGCCAGGGTCAGGTCAAAGCTGACGTCGGGGTATTTGCGGTGGTAGGCGGCGATGGTTTTGATCAGGTAGTGCTGGCCGATGCCGGTCATTGAATGCACTTTCAGGTTGCCGGCCGGGTGGGCGTGGGCATCGCCGGCTTCCGCTTCGGCTTCTTCGATATAGCCGAGAATTTGCTGGCAGCGCAGCAGGTAGCGCTGGCCGGCTTCGGTCAGGGCGATACGCCGGGTGGTGCGTTGCAGCAAGCGCGTGCGCAGGTGGGTTTCCAGGGTGGCGACCGAGCGCGAAACGTAGGAGGTGGTCAGGTCCATACGTTGCGCGGCGGCGGTAAAGCTACCGGTTTCGACCACGCAAACAAAGGTGCGCATATTGAACAGAATATCCACCGCAATTTTCCTCTGAGGCGCCGGCTGCCGGGCCATGGCGGCAGGGTGCGGCGGGTGCGCAGTCTGGCATGAAGCCTGCCAAAGATTGTTGCAGTTTAGTACACAATGATTGGCCTAAAACATCGCTTATCTGCCCCGGTAGCGCCCCCTAGAATCGCCGCCAGCTGGTCACCTAGAGCCGGCACTTTTCTTTAGCCGCCGCCTTGTCAGGATGTCTCGCAGTGCCCCGCACCCTTGGGCAATGGCTTCGCCTTGCCAGTTTGTTTCTGTGTCCAATTTGTTTGAGTGCCTGCCTCGATAGCAGCGGCATCCGCCCGCAGAACCAAGCGCCGCTTGCCATTGAGCCGGGCGCTGTGGCGATCACCTGGCCCAGCGCGCAGTGGTGGCAGGCCTACGGCGATCCGCAGCTCAATGCCTGGATGACCCAGGCGCTGGCCGCCAGCCCCAGCTTGCACATGGCTGCCGCCCGCGTTCGTCAGGCGCAGGCCATGGCCGGGCTGGCTGAAGCCGAAGAAGCCGCGCAGGTGGATTACAGCGCGCAGCTGCAACGTAAGCGCTGGCCTGGGGATGCTTTCTACGGCCCTGGCGCCCTGGGCCGCAGCACCAGTTGGGACAACACGCAAGGCCTGGGCCTGAGCTACAACCTCGACCTGTGGGGCCGCGAGCGCAGTAATCGTCTGCGGGCATTAAGTCTTGCCCAAGTGGCCGCCAGCAGTGAACGTGCGGCGGCGTTGGAGCTGCAAGGCAATCTGCTGCGCGCCTATGTGGGCCTGGCGCTGGGCTTTGCTGAGCGCGATATCGCTGCCGCGGCCGTGGCCCAGCAGCAACAGTTGCTCAGCGTGGCCCAGCGTCGTTTGCAAGCGGGGCTCGGTACGCAGTTGCAGCTCAGTCAGGCGCAAGCACCGTTGCCGCAGGCGCAACGGCAACTGGACTTAGCCGACGAGGCCATCGCCCTCAGCCGTCAGCAATTGGCGGCGTTGGCGGGCCAACCACC
>NZ_JBBNAH010000671.1:0-5888 GCF_037994325.1 Pseudomonas sp. | reverse complement strand
AAAAAAAACCGCGCCTCAAGCGCGGTTTTTTTTGTGGGGCGAAGAACGCGTTACAGCACGTTTGGCTCAATCTCGAGATTCACACCAAAGCGTGCGAACACATCGGCCTGAATACGCTTGGCCAGGCCCAACAACTGCGCCCCAGTCGCCGCTCCGTAATTGACCAACACCAACGCCTGCAACGTATGCACGCCGGCATCGCCCTCACGAAAGCCCTTCCACCCTGCCCGCTCGATCAACCAACCGGCGGCCAATTTCACTTGGCCATCGGCTTGCGGGTAAGCCACCAGATCAGCATGCTCGGCACGCACCCGAGCCGCCAGTTGGGCGCTGACCAGCGGGTTTTTAAAGAAGCTGCCGGCGTTGCCCAGCACTGCGGGGTCCGGCAACTTTTCCGAGCGAATGGCGCAGATGGCGCGACTCACATCAGTAGCCGTTGGCGCTTCAATTCCTTGCTCCGCTAAGCGCTGGCGCACCGGGCCGTATTCCAGATGCAGGGCTTGTTCGCGCTGTAAGGCAAAGCGCACACGCAGGATCAGCCAACGGCCAGGTTGCTGTTTAAACACGCTGTCGCGGTAGGCGAAGTGGCAGTCGGCGAGGGTAAATTCGCGCAGCTCACCGCTCTGACGATCCAGTGCGGTAAGGCTGTGGAAGACGTCTTTGATTTCGACACCGTATGCACCAATGTTCTGCATCGGCGCAGCGCCCACGGTGCCGGGGATCAGGCTGAGGTTTTCCAAGCCAACCAGGCCCTGCGCCAAGGTGTGCTGCACAAACGGATGCCACGGCTCGCCGGCTTCAGCTTCAACCACTACCTGCACGCAATCTTCAACAATGCGGATGCCACGGCTGGCCATACGCAGCACGAGGGCTTGCACATCGCCGGTAAGCAACAGGTTGCTGCCGCCGCCAATCACCAGCAGCGGCACGTCTCGCTCTTGGGCTATTTGCAACGCTTCGCGCACGTCGGCGTCGTTCTGGGCTTCGGCAAACAGTGCAGCCTTTACCTCGACGCCAAAGCTGTTAAAGGCTTTTAGCGACACTTGCTCCAGCACCTTCATAACCGCCCCCGCACTTCATTAAGCAACTGCACGCCGGCCTGCTCCAGTAGGTCGAGTACCTGCTCGAAGCCGTCGGCACCGCCGTAGTACGGGTCGGGCACTTCGTCTTCGTCCAGCCCGTAGCGGCGCAGGTACAGATCCAGCTCGGCGCGACTGTTGGCTGGCTGCAAGGCCTTGAGGTCGGCGAAGTTGCTGTGGTCCATGGCCAGGATCAGGTCGAAGCGTTCGAAGTCGGCTTTGCTGACCTGCCGGCCACGCAGCGCAGAGAGGTCATAACCGCGTTGCAACGCAGCGGCACTGGCGCGGCTGTCGGCAGGTTTGCCGACATGCCAAGGGCCGGTGCCGGCCGAGTCCACGCCAACCAAATCGGCCAGGCCGGCCTGCTGCAATTGCTGACGAAACACGCCCTCAGCCGAAGGCGAGCGGCAGATATTGCCCAGGCACACAAACAACACGCGCATCAGGCCCCCAGCAGGCGCCGAACGCGCTCCAGGTCTTCCTGGGTGTCAACGCCGGCTTGCGGGGCTTCCAGGGCGTCGGCGACATGAATGCGCTCACCGTGGTACAGCGCGCGCAGTTGCTCCAGGCATTCAGTGTCTTCCAGCCAGCACGGGCCCCAGCTTACAAAGTTATGCAGGAACGCGGCGCGGTAGGCGTAGATACCAATATGGCGGCGGTACGGCACGCCGGCCGGCAGTTGCTCACGGCTCTGGGCGAAGCTGTCACGCGCCCAGGGCAATGGCGCGCGGCTAAAGGTCAGGGCCAGGCCGTTTTTATCGGTGACCACCTTGACCACATTGGGATTGAACAGCGCCGTCACGTCGTCGATGGGCTCAGCCAACGTGGCCATCGCCGCCTCGGTGTGCTCAGCCAGATTGGCCGCTACTTGGTCGATCACCGCCGGCGGAATCAGCGGCTCATCGCCCTGCACGTTGACCACAATCGCATCGCCGGCCAGACCCAGTGCGCTGGCCACTTCGGCAAGGCGGTCGGTGCCGGAGTTGTGGTCGACGCGGGTGAGTACCACCTCGGCGCCAAAACCTTTGCAGGCCTCAACAATGCGCGCGTCATCAGTGGCAACCACCACCCGTTGAGCGCTACTTTTTTTCGCTTGTTCCCACACGTGCTGGATCATCGGCTTGCCGCAGATATCTTGCAGCGGCTTGCCGGGCAGGCGGGTAGAGGCAAAACGGGCCGGAATAACGACGGTAAAGGCTGTGCTCATTTACTTGTCCAGACGCTCATCGACGTTCAGGGTGCGCGCTTCGGTTTCCAGCATCACCGGAATACCTTCGCGCACGGGAAAGGCCAGGGCATCGGCCTTACACACCAGTTCAGACTTGTCGTCGGCCAATTTGAGCGGGCCTTTGCACAGAGGGCAGGCGAGAATATCGAGGAGTTTCGGGTCCATTACAGAGTCCTTAAAAACGGTTGAATGGAGGGGCCGTAGAGCGGGCTTAATCGGCCGCAATAACGCTGGCTAAACGCGCGTCAAACCAGGCAAAAAATGCCGCTGAAGGCACGGCCTCTACCGCCAGGTACCACCAGTTATCAGCGGCAAAAGCGGTGCACTTCACGGCGTCCTTCTCGGTCATCACCAGCGGCAGCGCGGGGCTGAAATTCAGCTGCTCGGCGCTGTACTGCGCGTGGTCGGCGAAGGCATGGGAAATCGGGCGCCAGTGTAACGCCTGCAACGTATTGAAGAAACGCTGCGGGTTGCCAATGCCGGCCACCGCGTGCAGGGCTTGGTCTGGGGGAAAGTAGTCCAGGGCAACCCGCTCGCCGCTGCGTACATTCACCAGTGCCGTGGGCTGTAAGGTAAAACCGAAGCCTTCGGCGCTGTCGCCTGAGGCGCCGTTATAGAGGATGGCATCGACACTTTGCAGACGCTCAACCGGCTCACGCAGCGGCCCCGCCGGCAGGCAACGGCGATTGCCCAGCCCGCGGGCGGCGTCGATCAGCACCAGCTCGATATCGCGCGCCAGGCGGTAATGCTGCATACCGTCGTCGCAGAGGATCAGGTCAAGGTTTTCCTCGGCCAGCAAGCTGCGCACAGCGCGAGAGCGGTCGGGGTCGATCATCAACGGCACGCCGGTGCGCTGCACAATCAATAAAGGTTCATCGCCCGCCACGGTAGCGCTTTGCTCGGCACGAACCCGCCAAGGCAACTGTGGCGGCGTGGCGCCATAACCGCGACTGACCACGCCAACCTTTAAACCGCGGGCCTGGCAGTGAGCAATCAAGCTGAGGATCATCGGCGTTTTGCCGGTGCCACCGACGGTGATATTGCCCACCACAACGACCGGCACAGGCGCTCGGTAGATCTCGCCCTCACCGGCCAGAAAGCGTTGCCGCTTGCGCTGCACCACCGCGCGGTACAGGCACTCCAGCGGCCACAACAAACGTAGCGCGGGATGGCCGGTGTACCAGGCGTTAAGGAGTTTTTCCGAGGCGGCCATTAAGGGCGTTGGCCAAGCATCAAGGCGCCGACGGCGCCTCGATGGTGGTGATGCGCAAGTGGCTGAACCCCAGCTTGCCGGCAGCATCCATGGCAGTAACCACGGCCTGATGGGTAGCCTTGCCGTCAGCATTGATGGTCAGCGGCAAGCTGCTGTCACCGTCCGACTCCCGCTGCAACGCCGCCATCAAAGTGGCCAGATCGCTCTTGGCCAACACCTGTTCGTTGAGCGAGTAGGTGCCGTCGGCAGCAATCGCCACTTCCAATTGCTTGAGCTGCGTGGCTTCTGGCGGCGTACCACTGGCGGCTTCCGGCAGGTCGATTTTCAGCTGGGTCGGCCGGCTAAAGGTGGTGGTAACCACAAAAAACAACAGCAGCACGAAAATCACGTCGATCAGCGAAGTGAGGTTGAGGAACACCTCTTCGCGGGCGACATTGGAGGCTCTGCGGCGGAATTTCACGGCTTGCTGTCCTCAACGAAATCGACTTCCCGATCACCCTGCACCACTTCCACCAACTTGATCGCTTCCTGCTCCATGGTCACCACAATTTCGTCGACACGGCGCAGCAGGTAACGGTGGAAGAACACCGCCGGGATGGCGACGATCAGACCGGCAGCCGTAGTGACCAAGGCTTTACCGATACCGCCAGCCAGTTGACCAGCGTTGGCTTGGCCGTTGTCCATAAAGCCGCTGAAAATTTCGATCATGCCAAACACGGTGCCGAGCAAACCCAGCAGCGGCGCCATGGCCGCGATGGTGCCGAGGGCGTTGAGGTAACGTTCGAGTTCGTGAATAACCCGGCTGGCCGACTCTTCAATGCACTCTTTCATGATCTCGCGACCATGTTTGGAGTTGGTCAGGCCGGCGGCGAGAATCTGCCCCAGCGGCGAGTTGCTGCGCAGCTCTTTGAGCTTTTCTTTATTTAGCTGTTTGTCTTTGATCATGCGCCACACCTGCCCCAGCAGATGGGGCGGCGCGATGCGGCTAACCCGCAGCGTCCACAGGCGTTCGGCAACAATGGCCACGGTAGCGATGGAACACAGAATGATCGGTAGCATCATCCAGCCACCTGCTTTGACTAGCTCCCACACGGTGTTAACTCTCCTCGGCCTGGGTTTGCGGGCCGGATAAAAGTGGCCCTGACAAAAGTGGCGCCACTCTAGCATAGGGTCGGCAGCGCGCCGACCGTCGCGGTTCTCATTTTTCCCGCCAGAAGTGATGTTCTTCACGCAGACCGTCAGCCGCCTTATTGGCACCAAGCTCAAGCCGCAGCGCGCCTTGCGCCACGTTGTCGTAAACCCGCCAGCCAAGCGCCTGATAACGGGCCACAACCTGCGGGTGCGGATGACCGAAGGCATTATGCGCACCGCGCGAAACCAGCACCGAATGCGCCGCCAGCGCGCGCAAAAAAACCGCCGAGGAGGAACTGCGACTGCCATGGTGCGGCGCCTGTAACCAGTCGGCCGTGCGCCTGGGGTGCGCGGCTAGCCAGGCAGCTTCGGCCGCCACGTCGATATCGCCGGTTAGCAGCAGCCGTTCGCCGTTGGCGTTTATCCATAGCACGCAGGAGGCCTGATTGCCGGAGGCTGCCTGCGGCCAGCGCCAGGTTTCGAAGTACACGTCATCCCAGTGCCACTTGGCGCCGTCGATACAGGGCATAGCGCCAAGCTCGGGTTCAAGTTCGCCGGCCTCGCCGCTTAGCACATGGCTCACGGCCAGACCGCGTTTTACCGCGAGGGCGCCGCCGGCGTGGTCATTGTCGGCATGACTGATCAGCAAGAGGTCCAGGCGCCCTACCCCAAGGCCGCGCAGCGACGGTACGACCAACCGTTCACCGCTATCAAAATCGCCATAACGCGGGCCGGCGTCGTACAGCAACGTGTGGTTGCGAGTGCGCACCAGCACCGCCAAGCCCTGGCCGACATCCAACTGCCACACCTCGGCATGCCCGCTCGGCACCTGGGCGCGCGGGGCGAAGACCAACGGCGTCAGCAGCGCCAGCCCCAGCGCGCGAATTGGCACACCGGCTGGCGCCACTAGCACCAAGGCGCCCAGCGCGCCCAGCAGCCACGCCGTGAGTGACACCTGTGGCGCCAACCAAGCCGGTTGCCATTGAGCCAACCACGCCAAAAAGCGAAACAATCCCTCGAGCAAACCACCCGCCAGTTGCAGCAGACATTCCCCCAACCACGGCACTGGTAAGGTAATCGTGCCCAGCAAGGCCAACGGCACCACCGCCAGGCTGACCCATGGCACGGCTAACAGATTGGCCAACGGCCCGCTCAGGCTGATGGGCAAGCCCAGGCCCAGCAACAAGGGCAGCAGGCCAATGCTCATGGTCCACTGCGCCCGCCCCCAGGTTTGCCA
>NZ_JBBNAH010000670.1:0-6877 GCF_037994325.1 Pseudomonas sp. | reverse complement strand
ACATAAAGCCGGGGTCAAACGTGAAATGGCCCGTGGCGGTCAGGCCCCGTACATCTACAACATCGGGACCAACGGTGCCGGATAAAACGGGCAGCTCGACGGGGGCTGCGCCCTCGATGATCAACTGCGCTTTTTTGTCAGCCATCTGTGGCCTCCTATTTATGCTTGAAATCACCAGACTGCCCCCCACGCAGGGCCCGCCACACTATAGAGAGATAAATCCTAAAGTCAATTTACGAGAACCCAGGTGGCAGAAGGGTTGCAGCGATGTTTTGCGCGGAATTTCGCGCTATTTACGCCTTTTATTCGGTAAGCGCAATGAGCGGTTTGGGGTAGGCCTTTTCGTTGTCATTAGTAACCTAACTGTCTATACTCCCCCACCGACCGCCAGGGGTGTTAAAGCCTTTATTCTGGTGGTTGTCACTCCCGGGGCAGTGGGTCTGACCAGTGCACTTCCCGACAACTTTGCCCTGATTGTTAGGGGCCCTTCCGTGTGAAAAAAGCCGTGAATAGCCAAAGACCTGTAAACCTAGACTTAAGGACGATCAAACTCCCAGTCACTGCTTACACGTCCATCTTGCACCGGATCTCCGGTGTCATCCTCTTTGTGGGTTTGGCGGTGCTGTTGTATGCACTCGACAAGTCCCTCGAATCCGAGGATGGCTTCAAGCAGGTGGCCGCGTGCCTGGCCAGCCCTCTGGCCAAGTTTGTGATTTGGGCTCTTCTGTCCGCACTGCTGTATCACTTGGTGGCCGGTGTTCGCCATCTGATTATGGACGTGGGTGTCGGTGAGACGCTGGAAGGCGGCAAGCTGGGCTCGCAAATCGTACTCGTCGTTTCGGCGGTAGTGATCGTGCTGGCGGGAGTGTGGATATGGTAACTAACGTCACGAACTTTTCGCGCTCCGGGCTATATGACTGGATGGCCCAGCGCGTATCTGCGGTTGTACTCGCGGCTTATTTTCTCTTCCTGATTGGATACCTCGTGGTTCACCCAGGCCTGGACTACACCGTCTGGCATGGTCTGTTCTCGCAGAACTGGATGCGCATTTTCAGCCTTCTGGCTCTGGTTGCTCTTGGCGTTCACGCCTGGGTTGGTATGTGGACCATCTCCACCGACTACCTGACCCCAATGGCGTTGGGCAAATGGGCAACTGGTGTGCGGTTTCTGTTCCAGGCAGCGTGTGGCATTGCCATGTTCGCGTACTTCGTCTGGGGCGTGCAGATTCTTTGGGGTATCTGATTCATGGCTAACATTAATACGCTTTCCTTCGATGCCATCATTATTGGTGGTGGCGGTGCCGGGATGCGCGCCGCATTGCAGCTGGCCCAAGGCGGCCACAAGACTGCAGTAGTCACCAAGGTGTTCCCGACTCGTTCGCACACCGTTTCGGCACAAGGTGGTATCACCTGCGCTATCGCCTCCGCCGACCCGAACGATGACTGGCGCTGGCACATGTACGATACCGTCAAAGGCTCCGACTACATCGGCGACCAAGACGCTATCGAATACATGTGTTCTGTAGGTCCGGAAGCCGTGTTCGAGCTGGAACACATGGGCTTGCCGTTCTCCCGCACTGAACAAGGCCGCATCTATCAGCGTCCGTTCGGCGGCCAGTCGAAAGACTTCGGTAAAGGCGGCCAGGCTGCTCGTACCTGCGCGGCTGCTGACCGTACCGGTCACGCCCTGCTGCACACCCTGTATCAAGCCAACCTGAAAGCCGGCACCGTATTCCTCAACGAATACTACGGCGTTGACCTGGTCAAGAACGAAGACGGTGCCTTTGTCGGCATGATCGTCATCTGCATTGAAACCGGCGAAACCTCGTATGTCCGTGCTAACGCCACCGTACTGGCGACTGGCGGTGCAGGCCGTATCTACTCGTCCACCACTAACGCCCTGATCAATACCGGTGACGGTATCGGCATGGCGCTGCGTGCTGGCGTGCCGGTACAAGACATCGAAATGTGGCAGTTCCACCCAACCGGTATTGCCGGCGCTGGTGTACTGGTTACTGAAGGCTGCCGCGGTGAAGGCGGTTACCTGATCAACAAGCACGGCGAGCGTTTTATGGAGCGTTACGCTCCGAACGCCAAAGACTTGGCTGGTCGTGACGTTGTAGCCCGTTCGATGGTTAAAGAGATCATTGCCGGTAACGGCTGCGGTCCTGATGGCGACCACGTAATGCTGAAGCTCGATCACCTTGGTGAAGAAGTTCTGCATAGCCGTCTGCCAGGCATCATGGAACTGTCGAAAACCTTCGCCCACGTTGACCCTGCTGTAGCGCCAATCCCGGTTGTGCCTACCTGCCACTACATGATGGGCGGCGTTGCCACCAACATTCATGGCCAGGCGATCACCCAGGACGCCGAAGGCAATGACCAGATCATTCCTGGTCTGTTCGCCGTTGGTGAAGTGGCGTGCGTATCGGTGCACGGTGCCAACCGTTTGGGCGGCAACTCGCTGCTCGACCTGGTGGTATTCGGTCGCGCTGCTGGCCTGTTCCTGGAACAGACCCTGAAAGAAGGTGTCGACTACGCACGCGCTCGTCAGTCCGATATCGACGCTGCCTTGGCACGTCTGGACGGTCTGAACTCGCGCACTGAAGGCGAAGACGTCGCCAGCCTGCGTAAAGAGCTGCAAAGCTGCATGCAGAACTACTTCGGTGTATTCCGCACTGGCGAATACATGCAGAAGGGTATTGCTCAGTTGGCTGATCTGCGCGTACGCATCGCCAACGTGAAAATCAACGATAAGAGCCAGGCGTTCAATACCGCACGTATTGAAGCGCTGGAATTGCAAAACCTGCTTGAAGTGGCTGAAGCGACTGCGATTGCTGCCGAGGTTCGTAAAGAATCCCGCGGCGCTCACGCTCGCGAAGACTACGAAGATCGGGATGACGAAAACTGGCTCTGCCATTCCCTGTACTTCCCAGGGGATAAGCGCGTTACCAAACGTGCCGTCAACTTCGCGCCGAAAACCGTACCGGCGTTTGAACCGAAGATTCGTACTTACTAAGGGTGGCCGACATGTCGCAAGCCAAACTGCTGCAAGTAAGCGTTTACCGCTACAACCCGGATCAGGATGCTGCTCCGTTTATGCAGGATTTCCAGGTCAACACTGATGGCAAAGACATCATGATCCTGGACGTTCTGGCACTGATCAAAGAACAGGACGAAGGCTTCTCCTACCGTCGTTCCTGCCGTGAGGGCGTTTGTGGCTCCGACGGCATGAACATCAACGGCAAAAACGGCCTGGCCTGCATCACCCCGTTGTCGGCTGTGGTTAAAGGCAACAAGCTGGTGGTTCGCCCACTGCCTGGCCTGCCGGTGATCCGTGACCTGGTCGTGGATATGAGCATCTTCTACAAGCAGTACGAGAAGGTGAAACCTTTCCTACAGAACAATACGCCTGCGCCGGCTATCGAGCGTTTACAGACTCCGGAAGAGCGCGAAAAGCTCGACGGTCTGTACGAGTGCATTCTGTGCGCTTGCTGCTCGACTTCCTGCCCGTCGTTCTGGTGGAACCCCGACAAGTTCCTCGGTCCAGCTGCGCTGCTGCAAGCCTATCGTTTCCTGGCTGACAGCCGTGACACCCATACCGAAGAGCGCTTGGCTGCACTTGATGACCCATTCAGCGTATTCCGCTGCCGCGGCATCATGAACTGCGTGAACGTTTGCCCTAAGGGTCTGAACCCTACCAAGGCGATCGGCCACGTACGCAGCATGCTGTTGCAAAGCGGTATCTGATTTAACGGTTTTACCCGTAGCACGCGTGTTACGAGCAGTACCTGCGGCGCCGACGATTCGGCGCCGCAGTTTAAGACCGAGTCGTTACCCAAAAGGCGGCGGCTCTCATTCTGAAAAATTGACGACCAGCAGGGGCATCCGGGCTGGTACCCGGACTATCTGCGGGATCCGAAGTGGCGTTACCTGGTCGAGGTTTCGGCAGGGTTGTGTCATGCGGTTTCCACGCCGGTGGTGTCCCCTTACCGAGGGTGACCAAGCATGCAAGAAAGCGTGATGCAGCGCATGTGGGACAGTGCCCACCTATCCGGTGGTAACGCTGCCTACGTGGAAGAGCTCTACGAGCTCTACCTGCACGATCCCAACGCTGTGCCAGAAGAGTGGCGCACCTACTTCCAAAAGCTGCCGGCCGATGGCAACGTCACCAATGACGTTTCCCACTCGACGGTTCGCGATCACTTCGTCCTGCTGGCCAAGAACCAGCGGCGCGCACAACCGGTGTCCGCCGGTAGCGTGAGCAGTGAGCACGAGAAGAAGCAGGTCGAAGTCTTGCGACTGATTCAGGCGTATCGGATGCGTGGCCATCAGGCCTCTCAACTCGATCCGCTCGGTCTGTGGCAGCGCCCGGCACCGGCTGATTTGGCGATCAATCATTACGGCCTGACCGACGCCGATCTCGACACGACCTTCCGCACCGGTGAGCTTTACATCGGCAAAGAGGAAGCGACTCTACGTGAGATCTACGTGGCCTTGCAGCAGACATATTGCCGCACCATTGGCGCCGAGTTCACCCACATCGTCGATTCCGAGCAACGCAAGTGGTTCCAGCAGCGTCTGGAAAGCGTGCGCGGTCGTCCGACGGTTTCCGCTGACGTGCAGAGCCATCTGCTTGAGCGTCTGACTGCCGCTGAAGGCTTGGAAAAATACTTGGGCACCAAGTATCCAGGCACCAAGCGTTTTGGTCTGGAAGGTGGCGAAAGCTTGATTCCGCTGCTGGACGAGCTGATTCAACGCTCCGGTTCCTATGGCACTAAAGAAATTGTGATCGGCATGGCCCACCGTGGCCGTTTGAACGTGCTGGTCAACACCTTCGGCAAAAACCCGCGCGACCTGTTCGACGAGTTCGAAGGCAAGAAAAAATTGGTTGAGCTGGGCTCCGGTGACGTTAAGTACCACCAGGGTTTCTCCTCCAACGTAATGACCGCAGGTGGCGAAGTTCACTTGGCGATGGCGTTCAACCCGTCCCACCTGGAGATCGTTTCGCCAGTGGTTGAGGGTTCGGTACGCGCTCGTCAGGACCGTCGCAACGACACCACCGGTGACAAGGTACTGCCGGTTTCCCTGCACGGTGACGCGGCATTCGCCGGTCAAGGTGTGGTCATGGAAACCTTCCAGATGTCGCAAACTCGCGGCTTCAAAACGGGCGGCACCGTTCACATCGTCATCAACAACCAGGTCGGCTTTACCATCAGCAACCCGGAAGACTCGCGCTCCACCGAGTACTGCACCGACGTTGCCAAGATGATTCAGGCGCCAATCCTGCACGTAAACGGCGATGACCCGGAAGCCGTGTTGTTCGTGACCCAACTGGCTGTCGACTACCGCATGCAGTTCAAGCGTGACGTGGTGATCGACCTGGTTTGCTACCGTCGTCGTGGCCACAACGAGGCCGACGAGCCGAACGGCACCCAGCCATTGATGTACCAGCAGATCGCCAAGCAGCGCACTACCCGTGAGCTGTACGCCGACGTGTTGACCCAGTCCAACAGCCTTGACGCTGAAAGCGTGCAACACAAGGTCGACGACTACCGCAACGCGCTGGACAACGGCCTGCACGTGGTAAAAAGCCTGGTTAAAGAGCCGAACAAAGAGCTGTTCGTCGACTGGCGTCCGTACCTGGGTCACACCTGGACGGCTCGTCACGACACCCGCGTTCCGCTGAAAACCCTGCAGGAACTGGCCACCAAACTGCTGGAAATTCCGGACGGTTTCGTGGTCCAGCGCCAGGTTTCGAAGATCCTCGAAGATCGTCAGAAAATGGCCGCTGGTGGCCTGCCGATCAACTGGGGCTTCGCCGAAACCATGGCGTACGGCACCTTGCTGTTCGACAAGCACCCCATTCGCCTGACTGGTCAGGACGTGGGCCGCGGCACCTTCTCGCACCGTCATGCGGTGTTGCACAACCAGAAGGACGCGGGCACTTATATTCCGCTGCAGCATCTGTACGACGGTCAGCCGAAGTTCGACCTGTACGACTCGCTGTTGTCGGAAGAAGCCGTGCTGGCCTTCGAATACGGTTACTCGACCACCAAGCCGGATGCGCTGGTGATCTGGGAAGCTCAGTTCGGCGACTTCGCCAACGGTGCACAAGTCGTCGTTGACCAGTTCATCACCAGCGGCGAGCACAAGTGGGGCCGTCTGTGCGGTCTGACCATGTTGCTGCCGCACGGTTATGAAGGGCAGGGACCTGAGCACTCCTCGGCGCGTCTGGAGCGTTACCTGCAGCTGTGCGCTGAGCACAACATTCAGGTATGCGTACCGACCACCCCGGCGCAGGTCTACCACATGCTGCGTCGCCAGGTGATTCGCCCGCTGCGTAAGCCATTGGTCGCATTGACGCCGAAGTCGCTGCTGCGGCACAAATTGGCTATTTCGACCTTGGAAGACCTGGCCGAAGGTTCGTTCCAAACGGTAATTCCGGAGATCGACAGCCTCGATCCGAAGAAAGTGAAACGTTTGGTACTGTGCAGCGGCAAGGTTTACTACGACTTGCTGGAAAAACGCCGCGCCGAAGGCCGCGAAGATACTGCCATCGTGCGTATCGAGCAGCTGTACCCGTTCCCTGAGGACGACCTGGCCGAAGTGCTTGCCCCGTACAAGAACCTCGAGCACGTGGTCTGGTGCCAGGAAGAGCCGATGAACCAGGGCGCTTGGTATTGCAGCCAGCACCATATGCGTCGTGTCACGACTGCGCATAAGAAAGGCCTGTTCCTCGAGTACGCCGGGCGTGATGCCTCGGCCGCTCCGGCCTGTGGTTACGCTTCGATGCACGCTGAACAGCAGGAAAAACTGCTGCAAGCCGCCTTTACTGTTTAACGCCTTCGTCCAAGAAGATGGCTGCAGCGCTGGTC
>NZ_JBBNAH010000669.1:0-5226 GCF_037994325.1 Pseudomonas sp. | reverse complement strand
TGCTACGACCGACGTTGGTACGGGTCGCGCGGCTCATCAGTTCGCCGCCGTGACCGTCGAGACGGATGTTCACTTGCGGGCGACCGTTTTCGTCGAAGCTCGCCGAAGCGTCGGTTACCTGGTCACCAGTGATGATCAGGCCCCGCTCCAACTGCACCGGCGGACGGCCCGGCTCACGGAACTCAAAGGCTTCGGTGGTGGCTTTGGTCGCGTCAGCGCCAGCGGCCAGACGGAATTCCAAGTTGGCGGTTTTACCGAGAATACGTTTGGCTTCTGCGGTGTCTTGCACGCCTGGCAGTTCAACCACGATGCGGTTGGCGCCTTGACGTTGTACCAGCGGCTCGGCCACACCCAGTTCGTTGACGCGGTTACGTACCGTGGTCAAGTTCTGCTTGATCGAGTATTCGCGAATCTCGGCCAGTTTGGCCGGGGTCAATTCCAGACGCAGTACCTGCAGGCCGTTACGCTCGACCGAGGTCACCTGGAAATCAGTGAAATCTTTGCGGATAAGCGCTTGCGCTTTGCTCAGCGACTCTTCGTCGCTAAAGCCCAACTGAATGGCGCCACCTTGCTCAGGCAGGCTGCGGTACTTGACGCGCTCTTTGCGCAGCAGGCTTTTTACGTCGCCTTCGTAGACTTTACGGCGGGCATCCAGGGCTTTTTCCATGTCCACTTCCAGCAGGAAGTGCACACCACCGGACAAGTCCAGACCCAGCTTCATCGGGCTGGCACCCAGGTTACGCAACCAGGTTGGCGTGGTCTGCGCCAGGTTCAGCGCCACCACGTATTCGTCGCCCAAGGCTTTACGCACGACATCCTTGGCCGGCAATTGCTGTTCTTTTTTCAGCAGACGGATCAGACCGCCTTTCCCCTGCGCAGCCAACGTGGCCGCTTTGACCTCGATACCTGCGGCGGCCAGTGCCTTGCTCGCGCGGTCCAGATCAGCCTGGCTGACTTGCAACGCGGTGCTGGCTCCACTGATCTGTACGGCCGGGTCGTCCGGGTACAAGTTCGGCGCAGAATAAATGAAGCCGATCACCAGAACCGCGACGATCAGCAGGTATTTCCACAGAGGGTATTTGTTCAGCATGACGCCGCCCGCTTATGACGCGGGGCGCCTTTAGCGCCCCGTCGGATAATAAATGTTGTGAAGTTTAGATGGCTTTCAGAGTGCCTTTGGGCAGCGTGGCACCAATAGCGCCTTTCTGAATTTTCAGCTCAACAGTGTCAGACACTTCAATAACCACGAAATCGTCGGTCACTTTGGTGATCTTGCCGGCGATGCCGCCGGAGGTAACTACTTCGTCGCCCTTCTGCAGATTGCTCAGCAGGTTCTTCTGCTCTTTCGCACGCTTGGCCTGTGGGCGCCAGATCATCAGATAGAAGATAACCATAAAGCCGACCAGAAAGATGATCGACATGCTGTCGCCGCCCATTGGGCCTGCGGCAGGCGCTGCGCCTTCAGCCAGAGCGTCGGAAATGAAAAAGCTCATGTAAAACTCCTGTTAGAGATTCTTTTTAAAGGTGATTTGTCAGTCCAGCGGCGGTGTAGTGAGACCGCGCCGGGCATAGAAGGAATCGACGAAGGCGGCCAATGTACCCTGTTGAATAGCCTCGCGCAAACCAGCCATAAGGCGCTGGTAATGACGCAAATTGTGGATGGTATTCAACATGCTACCGAGCATTTCGTCGCACTTGTCCAAGTGGTGCAGATAGGCCCGGGAGAAGTTCTGACAGGTGTAGCAATCGCAGGTCGGATCCAGCGTGCTGTTGTCCTGTTTATGAGCCGAATTGCGAATCTTCAGAACCCCGGTATCGACGAACAGATGGCCGTTGCGCGCATTACGCGTAGGCATCACGCAGTCGAACATATCCACACCACGGCGCACACCTTCAACCAGGTCTTCGGGTTTGCCAACGCCCATCAGGTAACGCGGTTTGTCCGCCGGCATCTGCCCTGGCAGGTAGTCGAGCACGCGGATCATCTCTTCCTTGGGCTCGCCCACCGATAACCCGCCAATCGCCAAACCGTCGAAGCCGATCTCGCTCAGGCCCTCCAGCGAGCGCATACGCAGGTCGTGGTGCATACCACCTTGAACGATGCCAAACAGCGCTGCGGTGTTGTCGCCATGGGCAATCTTCGAGCGCTTGGCCCAGCGCAGCGACAACTCCATCGAGGTGCGCGCCACGTCGAGGTCAGCCGGGTACGGCGTGCACTCGTCAAAAATCATCACGATGTCCGAGCCCAGGTCGCGCTGCACCTGCATCGACTCTTCCGGGCCCATAAACACTTTGCTGCCGTTAACCGGCGAAGCGAAGGTCACGCCCTCCTCTTTGATCTTGCGCATGGCACCGAGGCTAAACACCTGAAAGCCACCGGAGTCGGTGAGGATCGGGCCTTTCCACTGCATAAAGTCATGCAGCCCGCCGTGCGCCTTGATCACCTCCATACCCGGCCGCAGCCACAGGTGAAAGGTATTGCCGAGGATCATCTGTGCGCCAATCGCCTCAATATCGCGCGGCAGCATGCCTTTTACAGTGCCGTAGGTGCCGACGGGCATAAACGCCGGGGTTTCTACCACACCACGGGGAAAGGTCAGGCGACCACGACGGGCTTTGCCGTCGGTGGCCAACAGTTCGAAGCTCATGCGGCAGGTGCGGCTCATGCGTTCTCCTCGGGTCCGCGCGCGGCGGGATTGCGGGTAATGAACATGGCATCACCGTAACTAAAGAAGCGGTAACCCTCGGCAATCGCGGCCGCATAAGCGGCCATGGTTTGCGAGTAACCGGCAAATGCCGACACCAACATCAGCAAGGTCGATTCGGGCAGATGGAAGTTGGTAACCAAAGCATCGACCACATGGAACGGCCGGCCAGGGTAGATAAAGATATCGGTGTCGCCACTGAAGGGCTTCAGTAGGCCATCGCGCGCCGCGCTTTCCAGCGACCGCACGCTGGTGGTTCCCACGGCGATCACCCGGCCGCCACGTTCACGGCAAGCGGCCACGGCATCGACAACTTCTTGCGTCACTTCCAGCCACTCGTTGTGCATATGGTGGTCTTCGATGCGCTCAACGCGCACCGGCTGAAACGTGCCAGCGCCCACATGCAGGGTGACAAATGCGGTTTCCACGCCCTTAGCGCGAATGGCGTCGAGCAGCGGCTGATCAAAATGCAGCCCGGCAGTGGGCGCCGCTACGGCACCCGCACGCTCGGCGTACACGGTTTGATAACGCTCACGGTCGGCGCTGTCATCGGGGCGGTCGATATAAGGCGGCAACGGCATATGGCCGACGCGCTCGAGCAGCGGCAACACATCTTCGTTAAAGCCCAGCTCGAACAGTGCATCGTGACGCGCCAACATCTGCGCCTGGGCACCACCATCAATCAAGATGGTCGAGCCCGGCTTGGGCGACTTGCTCGAACGCACATGGGCGAGCACGCGGCGATTATCCAGAACACGTTCGACCAGCACTTCCAGCTTGCCGCCGGAAGCCTTCTGGCCAAACAGGCGCGCGGGAATGACGCGGGTGTTGTTAAACACCATCAGGTCGCCAGGGCGCAGGTATTCCAACAGGTCGGAGAATTGGCGATGAGCCAGAGAGCCGGTCGGCCCGTCCAGAGAAAGCAGGCGGCTGCCCTGGCGTTGCGCCAAGGGGTGGCGCGCGATCAGGGCGTCCGGCAGCTCGAAATTGAAATCGGCAACACGCATGATGGGAGGTCATTTTTCAGGGGCGCGAAGTTTAACGGAAATAGCAAAAATTCACCACGCAACCCCGTTGACCAAGTGCAAACCTCTCCCTATACTGCGCGCCCTATGTGCCCTGGTGGCGGAATTGGTAGACGCGGCGGATTCAAAATCCGTTTTCGCAAGGAGTGGGAGTTCGAGTCTCCCCCGGGGCACCACACATACGAAGAAAGGCCTTGATTTTCAAGGCCTTTTTTTATGCCTGAAAAAAAGTGCCGCGGCCTTACTGGCTTGCACCGCGCACCTTAGCGCTCGCTACCTAACGCTCAATAAACACGCTGGTTTGCGCGGTAGAGGGTTGCCCGTCGACCCAGGCAAACGCGAGAAAACCAAAGGTATTTCCCGGCGCCAGATCCACCGTCGGCTCACAGCTCCAATTGCCAAATTCGTTGATGAGTGCATTACAGATTTCGCTGCCAATCGCTATACCGCCATCGGCGGGAGCAACGCTGAGTGAGACTTTCACGGCAGCACCTGGTGCACCCGTACCGCTGATGGCCGGGCGCTGGGTTGTCACCGCGCCATGAGCCTGAGTATTAGGCGACGTAATACGCAGCGGTGCAGGCGGCAGTCCCGGGCGGGAAGTAACCACCAGGTCGCGGGGGTAACTCAGCCCCTCAACAAGGCGGACGACCTTGACCCGCCCCTCACTGACATACCATTTGAAAACCTTGTCGTCCCAGGTGAAATAGAGCCCCCCTGAAGCATCGACTGCCAGCGCGCCCCCGTCTGCACCTCTAATAATCCGAGTGGAATATCCCGCTGGATGGTAACGATAGATCCCAGGCCCACCGCCTTTAGCTGGATCGGCTTTATCGACATCGTCGGCTGAGAAATAGATATCTCCACCACCGACCGCCAACCCGCCCAGTCTGCTTACACCAGTGATCAACAGCTGCAATTCGCCGGTTTTAGCGACTCGTTTATACACAGAGCGCTCTTCTGCAGCGGAGAAATACAGATCGCCGTTATGGTCGAGTACAAGGCGATTCACCCGCTTACTCGCGACAACAGAGCGGCCGCCCGCGGCGGGGAAGTACAACAGCTCCTGGTTGGGGTCATCACTGATATACATGCCGCCATCGCGGTCGATCGCGATGTCTGTGGGCCCGAGCAAGCCACGCATTAACACCGTGCCACCGCCACCACCTGGCGGATAGCGCGTTACGGTGCCAGAGTGGTAGCTCGCGACATAGATATTTCCGGCGGCATCGGCGGCAATACGCGGCTGGTTAACAAAGCTGTCGATGTCACGTACAGGTGCTGCCGGGTCCGCGCTGAGTACCGACAACTTGCCATTTCCGTAGGCACCGTCACCAACGCCGTCCTGTGCGATATAGATGATCGGGCTGTCCGGTGCAGCAGCCAATGCCGGGGTTGTCAGCACAACAAGAAGCCCAGTGAATGCCACTAGGCTGCGAGCAAAAAAAGGACGTGTAGACCAAGAATAACTAGACATAGCGGTGCACCTCTAAGCC
>NZ_JBBNAH010000668.1:0-3149 GCF_037994325.1 Pseudomonas sp. | reverse complement strand
CAACGACTACTTGCAACGCAACGCCATCCGCGACGATTTGAACAGTTATTTGCAGGAGATGGGTGAGGTCACTGCAAGCAATATTCAGAACTGGCTGACGGGGCGCATCGTGCTGGTGGAAAGCACTGCGCAATCCATCGCCGGCAACAACCAGACCGATGCTGTAGTCAAACTGCTGGAGCAGAAGGCACAAACCTCCACCTTCGACTTCACCTACCTAGGTAGCGCCGATGGTAGCTTTACCATGCGCCCCAACAGCGAGATGCCGGCCGGTTACGACCCGCGCACCCGCCCTTGGTACAAGGACGCAATGGCTGCCGGTACCACCACGCTAACCGAACCCTATGTCGATGCCGCCACCGGCGCATTGATCATCACCATCGCCACCCCCGCGCAAAGTGCCGGCGTAGTAGGCGGCGACCTAAGCCTGAATGCCTTGGTAAAAATCATCAACTCGCTGGATTTTGGCGGCATGGGTTATGCCTTTTTGGTCAGTGCCGATGGCAAAATCCTGGTGCATCCAGACAAAAATCTGGTGATGAAAAACCTCAAAGACCTCTACCCCAACAACACCCCAAGCATCAGCAGCGCCATTAGCGAAACCGAGCTCAATGGCGAGGACCGTATCCTCACCTTCGCGCCGGTCAATGGCTTGCCGTCAGTGAAGTGGTACATCGGCTTGTCAGTAGATAAGGGCAAAGCCTTTGCCATGCTCACCAAGTTCCGCACCTCGGCCATCGTTATGACGGTGATCGCGGTAATCGGCATCTTGTTGCTGCTGGGTATGCTGATTCGCGTACTGATGCAGCCGCTGTTGGTGATGGCGGTGGCCATGCGCGATATCGCCCAAGGTGAAGGCGATCTGACCAAGCGCCTGAAGGTGCAGTCGAACGATGAGTTCGGTGACTTGGCGTCGTCCTTTAACCAGTTTGTCGAACGCATCCACAGCTCGATCCGCGAAGTGTCCTCGGCCACCACGCAGGTCAACGAAGTGGCCAAACTGGTGGTTAACGCCTCCAACTCCTCAATGGTTAATTCCGATGAGCAGGCCAACCGCACCAACAGCGTGGCGGCTGCCATTAACGAACTGGGTGCCGCCGCTCAGGAAATTGCCCGCAATGCGGCTGACGCCTCAACGCAGGCTTCGGACGCCAAGGTGCTGGCCGAAGACGGCCGCCAAGTGGTGCAAAAGACCATCGTCGCCATGAACGAGCTGTCCGACAAAATCCGCATTTCGTGCGGCAATATCGAGACCCTCAACGGCAAGACCGTGGATATTGGCCAGATCCTCGAAGTGATCAAAAGCATTTCCCAGCAGACCAACCTGCTGGCGCTTAACGCCGCGATTGAGGCCGCGCGTGCGGGTGAGGCGGGGCGTGGTTTCGCTGTGGTAGCCGATGAAGTACGCAACTTGGCCCACCGCACCCAAGAGTCGGCGCAAGAAATCCAGAAAATGATTGAAGAGCTGCAGGTGGGCTCGCGCGAGTCAGTGACTACCATGACCGAGAGCCAACGCTACAGCGAAGAAAGCGTGGAAATCGCCAACCGTGCCGGCGAGCGCCTGGGCAGCGTGACCGAACGCATCGGCGAAATCGACGGCATGAACCAATCGGTCGCCACCGCCACCGAAGAACAAACCTCGGTGGTGGAATCGCTGAATATGGATATCAACGAAATCAACATGCTCAACCAGGAGGGCGTGGAAAACCTGCAGGCGACGTTGCGTGCCTGTGGTGACCTGGAAACCCAGGCTACCCGCTTGAAACATCTGGTGGACAGCTTCCGTATTTAACGTCCTCCCGTAGGGTGTGCCGCTGCGCGTTCAGACGCGCAGCACAGCGATCACGCGCTAATCGCAGGTGCCACACGGCACACCCTACGGATTGCCTCCAACCTCGCTGGGTTCTTATGATGTCGCAGCGCGGCTGTCTGGGACGCGCTTTGCCGGGGGGCCCAACATCAATGAATCGCAACGAGCTGCGCAAGGCCGACATCAACCTGATGGTGGTGTTCGAAACCTTGATGCAAGAGCGCAATGTCACCCGCGCAGCGGAAAAACTGTTCCTTGGCCAACCCACCATCAGCGCGGCGCTCAATCGCTTGCGGGCGATGTTTAATGACCCGCTGTTTATCCGCGTGGGGCGGCGCATGGAGCCTACGGCGCGCGCCGAAGAGATTATCCAGCACCTGTCGCCAGCCCTCGATGCCATGTCGGTGGCGCTCAGCCTGACCCATAACTTCGACCCGGCCACCAGCACCATGACCTTTCGCATCGGTTTGTCCGATGACGTTGAGTTCGGCCTGTTGCCGCCGCTGCTGCGCACCCTGCGCCAAGAGGCACCAAAGGTGGTGTTTGTGGTTCAGCATGTGGATTACTGGCGCATTCCCGACCTGCTCGCCAGCGGTGAAATCACCGTGGGCATCAGCCAGACCCGTGGTCTACCGGCCAATGCCAAACGCAAGTTGCTGCGGCATATCTACCCGCGCGTGCTGCGCGCCGATGCTTCGGCCACGCCGCTGACGCTGGACGAATACTGCGCCCGCCCGCATGTGTTGGTGTCGCATACCGCCAACGTTAGCGGCCTGGCAGATGAGTGGCTGCACGATATCGGGCGCAAGCGCCAAGTGGTGTTGTCGGTGCCGCAATACAGCGCCTTGCCGGCGCTGCTGGCAGGAACGGACCTGCTGGCCAGCTTGCCTGACTACGCGGCCAATGCGATGGCGGCATCAGGGCAGTTGTTTGTTGAGCCCTTCCCCTTCCCTACGCCGACCCTGGACTTGGCCATGGTCTGGCTAAGCGTGATGGACACCGACCCGGCCGAGCGCTGGCTGCGCTCGCGGTTGGAGGCCTGTATGGGCGATAGGCGCGGCTTGGTGGTTTAGCTGACGGGCTTCTCAGCCTGAGGATGTAATTCGTCCCAGAGCTTGGCAGCGTCTTCAAACTCGGTGCCGGTTTCCTCGTCCATCGCCTCGGGGTCGTAGCGGCTTAAGCAGCCTTCGCCCAAGGTCGGTGGAGGAGTTGATGTAGCGCGGTCCAGTGGGTCGTCACTCATAACGCTTACCTCGCCTGACGGACGTTATGGCGGATATCCCCTGCGGGGATATTCGCCCTACGGTGCGGTGATCAGTCGAACACCACGGTCTTGTTG
>NZ_JBBNAH010000667.1:0-7353 GCF_037994325.1 Pseudomonas sp. | reverse complement strand
TGCTTCTCCTGTGCAGCGGTAAATCCGCGCTTTAGCAGGGGCAGAGCAGAATGTATGCCAGCCGCTCGAACCGTGCATTTACGCGGCTTTGGCAAAGCAAAGGAGCCTTTTTATGCTGTTGCGGGCGCAGCCGTTGCTGACCGGTTGCTGCTCCAGCAGCAGTGCTCTTGGGTAGATGCAAATGGAATATATAAATACGAATTAAGACTTTTTTTATCTATGACGCCTTCGTGCATGATTGCCGCCAGCGCCCTTCGCTTGCCAGGTATGCCCTATGTCTTTGCTTACACATCCTAATGCTCGAGAGCTGACTAAATCGGTCCGCGCCACCGTGCTGGTTTTCAAAGACCCGCGCTCGCAAGAATTGCTCAGCCGCATCGAACGCCTGGCGCCCAGTGAAGCCAACGCGCTGATCATTGGCGAAACCGGCACCGGCAAAGAGTTGGTCGCCCGGCATATCCATAACCTCAGCAACCGCAGCAAAGAACCCTTTGTCGCGGTGAACTGCGGTGCCTTCGCCGAAACCCTGGTGGAGAGCGAATTGTTTGGCCACGAAAAGGGCGCCTTTACCGGCGCCACCACCAGCAAAGCGGGCTGGTTTGAAGCGGCCAAGGGCGGCACGCTGTTTCTCGATGAAATCGGCGACTTGCCGCTGAATATGCAGGTGAAATTGCTGCGGGTATTGCAGGAGCGCGAAGTGGTGCGCCTGGGTTCGCGTACGCCAATCCCGATCAACGTGCGCCTGGTGGCTGCTACCAACGTCAACCTGGCCGACGCGGTGGTGGCCGGGCATTTCCGTGAAGACCTGTTCTACCGTCTGCACGTGGCCACTATTCGCCTTCCGCCGCTGCGCGAGCGCCCGGGCGATATCATGCCGCTGGCCGAATTTTTTATGGAAGAACACTGCCAGCGCCTGGGTTACAAACGCGCCAGCCTAAGCGAAGAGGCCGAACGCAAACTGCTTAGCCATAGCTGGCCTGGCAATATCCGCGAACTGGAAAACGCCATTCACCATGCCCTGCTGGTATGCCGCAACGAACGCGTGCAGCCCAACGATTTGCACCTGGTGGATATGCGCGCCACAGGCGTGCGCCATGACCCCGCGCCAACCGCGGTAATCAGCCACAGCCCGGCGCCGCTCACTGCTGGGCCGGCCGATTTGGAGGCCGCGCTGACCGCCTTGTTTGAGCAGAACCTGCCAGACCTCTACGAACACATCGAGGAAACGGTGTTCCGCACGGCCTATCGCTTCTGCCACGGCAACCAATTGCAGACCGGGCGCCTGCTTAATATCAGCCGCAATATCGTTCGTGCGCGACTGGAAAAGATTGGCGAAATCGCCGCCTCGGCGCCGCGTTTGGGCAGCATCGGTTAGGGCGTTTTGCCCAAGGGTGTAGGCCCAATCGCTCAACGGGCGCCAATGTCCCGTAGGGTGTGCTGTGCGCACCAAGGCGTACACGCGCAGCAACTAGCACACTTCACCACCGCTACGCGGCGAGGTTCAAACTACGGCCTTCTCGGCGTATTCTGCGACCCCACTTTTGTATTTGAGGTCGCCCATGCCGCTGCATATCCAAACGCCCGTACTGCAATCGCGCCCACTGAGCCTTAAAACCGGTAAAACCGTTTGGCTTAAGCTCGATGCGTTGCAGCCCGTAGGGTCGTTCAAGATTCGCGGCATTGGCGCAGTGTGTGAAACCTACGCGCGCGCGGGCAAAACTCGCTTTGTCTCGTCCTCCGGCGGCAACGCGGGTATTGCCGTGGCCTATGCCGGTCGCCAGCTGAATATCGCGGTCACCGTGGTGGTGCCGGAAACCGCCACCGCTCACGCTTGCGCGCTGATCGAACAGGAAGGCGCCGAGGTGATTGTGCATGGCGCCTCCTGGATGGAAGCCAACGCGTTAGCGCAATCGCTGCTCGATGAGCACAGCGCCTTTATCCACCCCTTCGATAACGCCGAAATGTGGGCCGGCCACGGCAGCTTGATTGATGAAGTGGTAAGCGCGGGGATTGAATTTGATTCGGTGATTGTTGCCGTGGGTGGTGGCGGCCTGTTATCGGGCGTGATCGCCGGGCTGCAACGCAACGACCTGGGCCATTTGCCGGTGCTCACCGTGGAAACCCACGGCGCGGATTCCTTGGCCCAATCTGTGGCCGCCGGCCAACGTATCGAACTGCCCGCCATCACCAGTATCGCCACCTCGCTGGGCGCCAAGGCGGTTTGCGAAAACGCCTTTGCCGTTAGCCAAAGTCACAACGTACGTTGCGCCACCGTCACGGATCTGCAAGCACTGAACGCCTGCGAGCAATTTCTGCATGACCACCGTGTGCTGGTTGAACCAGCCTGTGGGGCAGCGTTGGCCGCGTTGTATAGCGCCGATCCCGGTTTAACCGCTGACTTTAAAGCGCCGCTGGTCGTGGTGTGTGGCGGGGCAACGGCGACACTTGCGCAGATTCAGCAGTGGCGGCAAAACCTTAGTGCCTGACCCTGCACGGCCCTGTAGGGGCGAGCTTGCTCGCGAATGTGCCTGGCAATTGCCTTTTGCAGCATTCGCGAGCAAACCCACGCCTATGGAGGGGTAAGTGCCTGTTGCAAATATTTAGCGGTAAACCCTGTAGGTGAAGCGGCTACCTCCTGCGGCAAGCCACTGGCGACCACCGTGCCGCCTTGTTCCCCGGCGCCGGGCCCGATATCGATCACCCAGTCGCTCTGCGCCACCACGCGCATATCGTGCTCAACCAGAATCACCGTATTGCCCGCATCCACCAGACCATTGAGCTGACGCAGCAGGCGGTCAACATCGGTGGGGTGCAGCCCGGTCGTAGGCTCATCCAGCACGTACAGCGTGGCACCGCGTTGGCTGCGTTGTAGTTCGGTGGCCAGTTTGATCCTTTGCGCTTCGCCGCCGGACAACTCGGTCGCCGGCTGGCCCAAGCGCAAGTAACCCAAGCCGATATCCCGCAGTACGCGCAGCGAACGCAGCACAGACGCTTCGTCAGCGAAGAATTCGCAGGCGGCGTCCACCGTCAGGTTAAGTACTTCGGCGATGTTTTTCCCCTGCCAGGTAACGCTCAAGGTTTGCGGGTTGTAGCGCGCGCCATGGCAGGTGGAGCAGGGCGCGTAGACGCTGGGCATAAACAGCAACTCAACGCTGACAAAGCCTTCGCCTTCGCAGGTGTCACAGCGGCCCTTGGCAACGTTGAAGGAAAACTGCCCGGCATCGTAGTGCCGTTTACGCGCGGCGGGCGTGGCGGCGAACAGCTTACGCACGGCGTCGAACAGGCCCGTGTACGTGGCCAGGTTGGAGCGCGGGGTGCGGCCGATGGGTTTTTGGTCGACCTGCACCAAGCGCTGAATACCTTCCAGGCCGTGGGTGACGTGGCCGCTGGTGGCCACCGGGGCGTCGTCGTCCAACTGCAATTCTTCGGGTTCGGCGTTGCGCACGCTATGGCCTAAATGGGCCCCGACCAATTCCAGCAAGGCCTGGCTGACCAAACTGGATTTACCCGAGCCGGAAATGCCGGTCACTGAGGTAAAGCAGCCCAAGGGAAAATCCACCGCCAGGTTGTTCAGGTTATTGCGGGTGATACCTTCCAGGCGCAGCCAGTCTTGTGCCTGTCGTGCCGTACATTCTGGCACCTGCTCAGTGCTGAACAAATGCAGGCGCGTTTGCGAGGCTTCGACCTTGGCCAAACCCGCAGGTGGGCCGCTGTACAGCACGGTGCCGCCATGCTCGCCAGCGGCCGGGCCAACGTCTATTAACCAGTCGGCGCGGCGCATGGTTTCCAGGTCGTGTTCCACTACAAACAGTGAATTGCCGGCGTCTTTTAAGCGCTGCAAGGCATCAAACAATGCTTCGCCATCGGCGGGGTGCAAGCCGGCGGAAGGCTCGTCCAGTACATAGATCACGCCGAATAATTGCGAGCCCAATTGGGTGGCCAAGCGCAGCCGTTGCAGTTCGCCAGAGGACAGGCTTGGCGTGCTGCGTTCCAAGGCCAGATAGCCGAGGCCAAGGTCGGTAAGGGTTTTTACCCGGGCCAATAAATCTTCGGCTATACGCTGGGCTGCCAACTGTTTTTCTGCCGAGAGCTTTTTGCCTTTGCTGGGTTTACCGGCCGCTACCGGAGCCAGCACTTCAGCCAGTTTTAGCAGCGGCAGGCGTGCTAACTCGCCGATGTCATAGCCAGCAAAGGTCACCGCCAGCGCCTCACGCTTTAAGCGTTTGCCGTCGCACAGTGGGCAGGCGCTGCCGACCATAAATTGCGCCACGCGCTTTTTCATCAGCGCGCTCTGTGAGTGGGCAAAGGTATGCAGCACGTAGCGCCGCGCGCCGGTAAAGGTGCCCATATAGCTGGGCTCCATTTTCCGCTTAAGGGCGAGCTGGGTTTGCTCTGGCGTCAGGCCGGCATACACCGGCACCTGTGGCTGCTCTTCGGTAAACAGAATCCACTGGCGCAGCTTTTTCGGTAAGTCGCGCCAGGGCGTATCAACGTCATGGCCCATGCTCACCAAGATATCCCGCAGGTTTTGCCCACCCCAGGCGGTCGGCCAGGCTGCTACGGCGCGTTGGCGAATGGTCAGCGAGGCATCGGGGACCATCGACTGTTCGGTAACTTCATAAACGCGGCCCAGGCCATGGCATTCCGGACAGGCACCTTGCGGGGTATTGGGCGAAAAGTCTTCGGCATACAACAGCGCTTGCCCCGCTGGGTAATGGCCGGCGCGTGAATACAGCATGCGCACCAAACTCGACAAGGTAGTGACGCTACCCACCGACGAGCGCGCGCTGGGTGTACCGCGTTGTTGCTGCAACGCCACCGCCGGTGGCAGGCCATCAATGCTGTCGACATCCGGCACGCCCACTTGGTCGATCAAGCGCCGCGCATAGGGCGCCACCGATTCGAAATAACGGCGTTGCGCTTCGGCGTACAAGGTGCCAAAGGCCAGCGATGACTTACCCGAGCCGGACACACCGGTAAACACCACCAGCGCATCGCGGGGGATATCGACATCGATGTTTTTCAGATTGTGCTCGCGGGCGCCGCGCACGTGGACAAAGCCCGAAGGCGTGGCTGGTTTTTTCGGCGGCATGGGGTGGCCTTGTAAGGGGCGTGACAGGGGCTGGATAGCCGGCATTGTGCTGGAAATGGTCAGGTGAAGGGCACTGCGGCTAACACGCTGCCACGGTAATCGCTTTTTTCAAGCGCCATACAGGTAGCAGAGGCAGCGGCTGTAACCGCGATAGGTCTGCTCTTAGGGGCGTTTGATTTCAATCCACGTCGGCGCATGGTCGCTGGCATGTTCCTCACCCCGCACCCAGGCATCCACCCCGGCATTCACCAAGCGTTTCTTTAGCTCTTTACTCACCAGCAGATGATCAATTCTGAGTCCGGAATTGCTCTGCCAATGCTGACGAAAATAATCCCAGAAGGTGTAAACGCGCTCGTCGGGATACAGCGCCCGCAGCGAGTCGGTCCAGCCTTGGTCGAGCAGCCGCTGGTAGCAGGCGCGGCTCTCGGGTTGCAGCAGGGCGTCTTTAAGCCAGGAGCGGGTGTTGTAGATATCCAAGTCGGTGGGCACTACGTTGTAATCACCGGCCAGAATCACCGGATGGCCGCTGTGGTAGAGGGCGTGGGCATGGGTGAGCAAGCGTTCAAACCAGGCCAGTTTGTAGGCAAATTTCGGCCCTGGCTGCGGGTTGCCATTGGGCAGGTACAGGCAGCCCACAATCACGCCATGCACCGCCGCTTCGATATAGCGGCTGTGGCTATCGGTGGGGTCACCGGGTAGCTCGCGGCGGATTTCCAGAGGCTCGGAATCCTTTGCCAGTATTGCCACGCCATTCCAGGCCGTTTGGCCTTTCCAGATGGCGCCATAGCCGGCCTCGCGAAGGGCTGTAGCGGGGAATTTGCTGTCGGCGGCTTTGAGTTCTTGCAGGCACACGATGTCCGGCTGCTCCCGCGCCAGCCAAGCCAGCAGCGCGGCGAGTCGGGTCTGAATACCGTTGATATTAAAGGTGGCGATACGCAGTGTTGGCATGCCAAAGAGCTCCTGCCTCAGGGGCGCAAAATCACCTTGCGGCACTCGTCATCGGCTTTATCGAACAGTTTGTGGCTGCCGTGATAGGTCAGTGCGCGCATCGTGGAGTACTCCAAGCTAAAGCAAGCGGCCCGGCGCTAAAAAAAATCCCGGCGCCTGTTCGGCAGCCGGGCAAGTTTGTCGCTGGGGGAGGGTAAAGCGGGATCAGGCAGACAGGGCCGCATTCAAATTTGGGCACATATGCGCCAGCGGGCGTTGCGACAGACGTTTAGCTTTGGTGACATGCACCGGGCCCTCGTAGGTGGGCAGACGTTGCCAAACCCAATGGGCGCCGGCACCTTTCCAGCACAGCTCGCCAGAGGCCAGCTTCATATCGCGCTGGATATCGCGCACCACATCTTTGATTTTTGCTTCGCTGAACACAGCCTCGCTGGCAATCACTTTGGTGATCTGCTGGTCGTCCCATTTCAGGGACAACACCAGGGTGCCATCCGGGCGCGGAGTGACTGCGACGTTTTGCTCAGGGAAAGATTTGAACAGGTAGTTGATCGCCAATTGCATGGTCATGCGCTCCGTATTGTTTTTAAACATGCGAAGACCTAGAGCAGCTGCCGTGCCAGCTTTTTTTATTTTATCTATTTTAATTAAATCAATAGCTTATGAATTATTGATATCAGCCTGCCATTTGCAGAGTGCAATGTTGGAGTAATGGCTGCATGCAATCTGCAAGTTTGCTTGCGGTCATTTCGCCGGCTCGGGAATCGCGCACCGATAGGCAGTAATGGCGAGCGCTGCGCTTTTACTTCACCAAGTCACGTCGTTCTAGTAAGCAAGCTGAGGGAGCCTTGCGAGCGGTCCTACAGGCGCGCGCAGTTATATTTCTTACCGTTGACCGATAGTTCTTCGAAGGGAGTCGGTCATGAACAAACGCTGTTTCCGCCTGATATTTAGTAAGTCCCTTGGTTTTCTTATCCCCGTTGCGGAAGTCACCCGCGCCCAGCGCAAAGCGGGGCAGCAAACTGTCACCTCACCCGCCAATGTCCCACTTCCCAAACCGTTTAACGGGTCGCTCAAGTACCTTGTGTTATCCGTGCTGCTGGCTGGCATGCCTGGCCTGACAGTGGCGGACATTCTGCCGGACGCCGATAAGCCTTCAGGTACCAGCGTGATTAACGCCGCCAACGGCGTGCCGGTCATTGAAATCGCCAACCCCAATGACAAGGGCTTGTCCCATAACCGTTTTAACCAATTCGATGTGCCGCAGCCTGGGGTGATTTTTAACAACAGCCGGGTTAATGGCCTTAGCCAGTTGG
>NZ_JBBNAH010000666.1:0-23582 GCF_037994325.1 Pseudomonas sp. | reverse complement strand
CCTCCGTCATCCCCGCGTAGGCGGGGATCCAGAATCGCCAGGCATACGCAAATACCGTGTCAGCGCAAAAAGTCAGCCGAGGTTTTTGCCCAGCAGCGCGTGATACAACTCGGTATCACCCAGCACACCGACCACCCGATTTTCATCGTGCAGCACTAACTTGTGCCCCGTCTGATAACGAATTTGCAGTGCATCGCGCATGCCGATATTGGAGTCCACCAGGGTTGGGCGACGGGTCAGGCCTTCTACCGCGTCGCCCGGTGCCCAGTTCTGCAGGGTGATGGCATCGGCGCCTTGGCGCGCGCCTTTATACATATTGCCTTCGGCCAGCCCCAGCCAGGAGTCGTTGCCTGGGTCCAGGCACACTTCGCCGTTGACCCGTGTGCACTTGTCCAGCGTGCGCATCAGGCTACGACCACACAACACATTGAGGGGGTTGGTGTGGGCGACAAAGGTGCGTACGTACTCATCGGCCGGGTTCAGCACGATTTCTTCCGGCTTGCTGTATTGGATGATGCGGCCGTCCTTCATGATGGCGATACGGCTGCCCAGCTTCAGCGCCTCATCAAGGTCGTGGCTAACAAACACGATGGTTTTGCTTAGTTTGCTTTGCAGCTCCAGCAGCTCGTCTTGCAGGCCTTGGCGAATCAATGGGTCGAGTGCCGAAAACGGTTCGTCCATCAGCAGAATATCGGCGTCCATGGCTAGGGCGCGGGCCAGGCCCACGCGCTGCTGCATACCGCCGGAGAGCTCGTCCGGACGCTTGTTGCGCCACTGGGTGAGGCCCACCAGTTCCAGCTTGTCATTGACCAGTTTGTTGCGTTCGGCTGCGGGGCGGCCCTGCATTTCCAGGCCAAAGCTGATGTTCTCGCGCACGGTCAGCCAAGGCATCAGGGCGAATTTCTGGAACACCATGGCAATACGTTTGGTGCGCATGGCCTTGAGCGTTGCCGGTGAGCAGTTGGCAATGTCCACTTCCTTGCCTTCGTGCTCAATCAGCAGGCGGCCACGGCTTACGGTGTTGAGGCCGTTGATGCAGCGCAGCAGGCTGGATTTTCCCGAGCCGGACAGGCCCATCATTACGCAGATTTCACCGCGTTCCACATCCAGGCTGGCTTTTTCCACACCGACCACCAGGCCGGTTTTTTTCAAGATCTGGTCGCGGGTCAGGCCTTGGTCCAAGAGCGCCAAGGCTTCCTTGGGCTGCTTGGAGAAGATGACGTCGACGTCTTCGAAACGAATCATGCTCATTGTTCAACCCTCACTTTTGCGTCGGGCTGTTTGCATACCCGGTCGAGGATGATTGCCAGCAGCACAATGGCCAGGCCGGCTTCGAAACCGAGTGCGATATCGGCAGTGTTGAGTGCATTGACCACCGGCTTGCCCAGGCCATCAGCGCCGACCAGAGCGGCGATTACCACCATCGACAGCGACAGCATGATGCATTGGGTGATACCGGCGGCGATGCTTGGCATGGCGTACGGCAGTTCGATACGGGTGAGCAGTTGGCGACGCGAGCAGCCAAAGGCTTTGCCGGCGTCCATCAGTTCATTGGGCACGTCGCGAATGCCGAGGTAGGTCAGGCGAATCGGCGCGGCCACAGCAAACACCACGGTGGAGATCAGCCCCGGCACCACGCCCAGGCCGAACAGCGTCAGGGTAGGAATCAGGTACACAAAGGTCGGTACGGTTTGCATCAGATCGAGGATCGGCTGCATCACCGTGTAAAAGTGCGGGCGGTGCGCGGCCATGATGCCCAGCGGCACGCCAATCAGTACGCAGATAAACGTAGCGAACAGCACCTGCGCCAGGGTTTCCATGGTTTCTTGCCAGTAGCCCAGGTTAAGGATCAGCAGAAACGACAACACACAGAAGAGGGTCAGGCCCCATTTGCGTTGGATCAGGTGAGTGAGCAAACCGAACAGGCCAATCAATACCAGCGGATTGAAAAAGGTCAGGCCACTGGTCACCCCGTGAATCATAAATTCAAGGGCGGAAGCGATGGCGTCGAAATACGCAGCGCCATGCTGGGTCAGCCACTCGACGAACTCGGCGATCTTTTCGCCCAGGGGGAGTTTTTCAAAAGTCGGCATGGTAGTGAATGTCCACATGCGGGGGGATGGATACAGCCGGCCGGGCGCGCAGCACGTTTAGTGCGTGCGCCCGGTTACTGCTTACGTCTTTGCTTAACGAGTTACTTAGCGAACGCGGCCTTGGCGACGTCTACGGCAGGTTTGCCATCGATGCTGGTTACGCCGGCCAGCCAGGCGTCGAGTACCTGGGGGTTGGCTTTGAGCCAAGCCTTGGCGGCATCACGCGGTTTTTGGTTTTCGTTGAGTACGGCGTCCATCAGGTTGTTTTCCATCTCCAGGGTGAAGGAGAGGTTGGTCAACAACTTGCCGACGTTGCTGCATTCCTGCACATAGCCTTTGCGCACGTTGGTCAGCACGGTGGCCTGGCCGAAGTTGGGGCCGAAGTATTCGTCGCCACCGGTGAGGTACTTCATTTTGTTGCGGGTGTTCATTGGGTGCGGTTCCCAGCCCAGGAACACCATGAATTCGTTTTTGCGGCTGGAGCGTTTCAGCTGCGAGAGCATTGCCGCTTCGCTGGACTCAACCACCTTGAAGCCCTTCAGGCCAAAGGCGTCTTTGTCGATCATGCTCTGGATCAGACGGTTGCCGTCGTTACCCGGCTCAATGCCGTAGATCTTGCCGTCGAGCTTGTCTTTGAACTTGGCGATATCGGAGAAATCTTTCAGCCCGGCCTCGTAGGCGTAGTCGGGGACGGCGAGGGTGTACTTGGCGCCTTCGAGGTTGGCGCGCACGGTTTCCACGGTGCCGGCATCGCGGTAGGCCTTGATGTCGTTCTCCATGGTCGGCATCCAGTTGCCGAGGAACACATCAAGGTCTTTGCCAGCGGCCAGGGATTTGTAAGTCACCGGCACGGAAATCATGGTGGTCTTGGTTTTGTAACCCAGCGACTCCAGCACTTCACTGGTCACCGCCGTGGTGACGGTGATGTCGGTCCAGCCCACATCGGAAAAACGCACGGTGCTGCAAGAAGCCGGTTCGGCCGCATTGGCTAGCGACGCAAGACCCAGCAACGGAAGGCCGAGCGACGCGACCAACAGCAAGGGGGTAAACACTTTCATGGGACTGACTCCTTATGATTTTGTTTTGGCAGTGCAGTGCTGATGTGAGTTGCCGCTTTTTGTATCGCCCTTAGCGGTTAAGCCCCGGTTAAGCGCGCTGTGCAGTGCTGCCGGTAAAGAGCGTAGCGGTCGTGTCGAGACCGATCATGTAGCAGGACAATTCAAACGCCTACAGGGTGCGTCGCAACCAGTGCAGAGCGCGTCGTATCCAGCATTAATCAGGTCGTTTACAACCTTTTGGCCCCCGTGGGGGCCGTTTTAGTGCAGAACAGCGCGTAGGTTTTGCCTGCGTTACGGGTTGCTCAGGGTGCCAGCTCAAGCTTTTCGCGCACTACCGCCAGGGCCGGTTTGCCATCGCGGGTGGTGACGCCGCGCAGCCATTTGTCCAGCACTTCAGGGTTGGCTGCCAGCCAGTCTTTGGCCGACTGGCGCGGGTTGGCGGTCTGGTTGATAACCTGGTCCATCAGCTCGTTTTCCATCGCCAGGCTGAATTCCAGATTGCTCAGCAAGGTGCCGACGTTCGCGCATTCCTTGCTGTAGTTTTTGCGCGTCAGGGTGTACACGGTGGCGCCGCCGTAATCGGGGCCGAAGAACTCATCACCGCCGTCCAGGTACTTCATTTTCAGGTGGTTGTTCATCGGGTGCGGTTCCCAACCGAGGAACACAATCCACTGCTGCAAGTGCGCGGCGCGGGTCACGCTGGCCAGCATCTTTTGTTCGCTGCTTTCCACCACCTCGAACTTGCCGGTGCCGAAGGTATTGGCCTTGATCATTTTCTGAATCAGCGCGTTGCCATCGTTGCCGGGCTCGATGCCGTAGATTTTGTTGTCCAACTGCTGGGCGTATTTGCCTAGGTCGGCAAAGCTTTTCAGGCCGCCGTCGTACACATAGTCCGGCACAGCCAAGGTGTATTTGGCGCCGTGCAAGTTGGCTTTCACGCTCTCGATACTGCCAGCATCGAGAAACGGTTTGACCTCGTGTTCCTGCGCCGGCATCCAGTTGCCGAGAAACACGTCGATCTGTTTGGTGTCGAGGTTTTTAAAGGTGTCGGGCACCGACAAACGTTTGCCGTTGGTGGTGTAGCCGAGCGAGCCGAGCAGGTAGCGGGTGACGGCGGTGGTGACGGTGATATCGGTCCAACCCACATCGGCAAAGCGCACCAGCTTGCAGCTCTCAGGCTCTGCTGCGGTGGCCAATACGGGCGTTGTCAGGCTCAGGGCCAGGCAAACAGAGGTCACTAGTTTCATGGGTTGCGCGTTCCTTGGCTGGATGACGGGTATTTCACTCCATACCTCCGTCATTCCCACCGCGGTGGGGAACCAGGAGATTGCCGGTCACACAGCGATCAGCGTTGGAGCTCAGGGTTGCCGATAGGCAAGGCCATACACTCGCAGGAAGCGTGCCGGGCGTTGCGAATATGCGCGCGCCGTGTGACCGCTACCACGGCGCAGGTCGTGATTTGCATTGCCGACGTCGTATTCAGCGCAAGGCTGCAATCGCCGGTTGGCGCAGCAAAAATTGCGCGACGTTAGTGGGCATGACCAAGTCGGTGTGGGACCCCGTCGCCCTGGGTAAAAGCCGGATGATCCGCGCATCTGCGGGAGTTCGCCCCGCCTGCACCGCTTTGAGGACACACCATGGCCATCAGCGTTTTCGACTTGTTCAAGATCGGTATCGGACCGTCCAGCTCCCACACCGTCGGCCCCATGCGTGCCGCCGCGCTGTTTGTGCAAGGGCTGCGCGAGCGCGAACAGCTGCAACACGTGCGGCGGGTGGAAGTGCGCCTATATGGCTCGTTGTCCGCCACCGGCATTGGCCATGGCAGCGACAGCGCAGTGATCATGGGCCTGATGGGCGACTGGCCGGACGCCATTGATCCAGCCGACATTGCCCCGCGTATTGCCGCCCTGCACGAGAGCCGCTGCCTGCTCCTAGATGGTCACTTCGAAGTGCCGTTCGATTGGCAGCGCGACATGCTCCTGCTGGACGAAAACCTGCCCTATCACCCCAACGCCATGACCCTGATTGTGGACGGCGAGGGCGGTGAGTTGCACCGCGATACCTACTATTCGGTCGGCGGCGGTTTTGTCGTCGATGCCGAACAGGCCGCCAGTGGCGTACTCGACCAAGACCACACCGAGCTGCCCTACGACTTCTCCAGCGCCGAAGAGCTCTTGCAGCTATGTAAGCAGCATGGCCTGCGGGTGTCGGAACTGATGATGGCCAACGAACGCGCCTGGCGCAGCGAAGCCGAGATTCGCCAAGGCCTGATGGGCCTTTGGAAAGCCATGCGCGACTGCGTGGACAACGGCCTTAAGCACGAAGGTATTTTGCCTGGCGGGCTCAACGTAAAGCGTCGCGCCGCCAAGCTGCACCGCAGCCTGCAAGAGATGGGTAAACCCAATGTGATTGGCTCGACCCTGAGCGGTATGGAATGGGTGAATTTATTCGCCCTGGCGGTCAACGAAGAAAACGCCGCTGGCGGGCGCATGGTCACCGCGCCCACCAATGGCGCGGCCGGCATTATTCCCGCGGTGTTGCACTACTACGTGCGCTTTAGCCCAGCGGTAACCGAAGCCGATGTGTGCGACTACTTTCTTGCCGCTGCCGCCATCGGCATTTTGTGCAAAAAGAACGCGTCGATTTCTGGCGCCGAAGTGGGTTGCCAAGGCGAGGTGGGTTCGGCCTGCGCCATGGCTGCGGCCGGCTTGGCGGAGATTCTTGGCGCGACCCCAGGGCAACTGGAAAACGCCGCCGAAATTGGCCTGGAGCATAACCTCGGCCTGACCTGCGATCCGGTCGGCGGCCTGGTGCAGGTGCCGTGCATCGAACGCAACGCCATTGCTGCCGTGAAAGCCATCAACGCCGCGCAAATGGCCCTGCGTGGCGACGGTGAACACTTTATTTCCCTGGACCGGGTGATTCGCACCATGCGCGACACCGGCGCCGATATGCACGACAAATACAAAGAAACCTCGCGCGGTGGCTTGGCCGTTAGCGCGATTGAATGCTGAGACGTTCGCACCCTACGGATCGTGGAGTTCGCGGTCTGCACACTTTTTGATCGTTGGCTGGGTTTCGCGCCATCTTTTGGCGCGACGCGAAGACACTCCGAAGCCCCCAGCGCGGCCGCTCGGCGGCCATTGTTGTGCCAGCAGTGACAGTTTCGGAAAGCGCGTAAACAGCCTTAGGCAAAGTGCTACGAAACTGCTCAGTCACGCGCTGCTCCGCGCTTTGGCACACTCGTTCTGACCTTATAAGCACTGGCGATTTAGAGCCTGTGCGACGTCGTTTTTGGTTTTTTTTGAATGTTCGTTCAATTTAGGCATGGTGCTTGCGTTATGCCTTGCATAGCCAGCGGTGCGGTCGCGCCCAGGCCATAAAAATAAAGAGCCTCGCCTGAGGCCATACCTGCGTTGTGTGAGGAGATACCGTGATGTCGCCGTTCAACCAAGGGGCTCAACCCCAGAACCGTGCTCCGCAATCCATCGGCTTTTTGCTGCTGGATAATTTCACTCTGATTTCCCTGGCATCGGCTGTAGAGCCGCTGCGTATGGCCAACCAGCTGTCTGGCCGCGAGCTCTACCGCTGGACCACCATGACCCTGGACGGCAACCAGGTATGGGCCAGCGATGGCCTGCAAATCACCCCGGACTGTGCCGCCGCCAAAGCGCCGGCCCTGGATATGGTGATTGTCTGCGGTGGCATTGGCATTCAACGCAGTGTTACCCGCGAACACGTCTTGTGGCTGCAAACCCAGGCGCGTCAGTCGCGCAAACTGGGTGCCGTGTGCACCGGCAGCTGGGCCTTGGCCTGCGCGGGTTTGCTCGATGGTTTTGATTGCAGCGTGCACTGGGAATGCTTGGCGGCGATGCAGGAAGCTTTCCCGCGCGTGGTCATGAGCACCCGCCTGTTTACCCTCGACCGCAACCGCTTCACCAGCTCCGGCGGCACCGCGCCCCTGGACATGATGCTGCACGTCATCTCCCGCGAGCATGGCCGCGAGCTGTCGGCGGCGATTTCGGAAATGTTCGTGTATGAGCGCATTCGTAACGAACAAGACCACCAGCGCGTACCGCTCAAACATATGCTCGGCACCAACCAGCCCAAGCTGCAAGAAATTGTGGTGCTGATGGAAGCCAACCTGGAAGAGCCCATCGACCTCGACGAGTTGGCGGTATACGTCAACGTCTCCCGTCGTCAGCTGGAGCGGTTGTTCCAGAAATACCTGCACTGCTCGCCATCGCGCTACTACCTGAAACTGCGGTTGGTGCGGGCGCGGCAACTGCTTAAACAAACGCCGATGTCGATTATCGAAGTGGCCTCGGTGTGCGGGTTTGTATCCACGCCGCACTTCTCCAAGTGCTACCGCGAATACTTCGGCATTCCACCGCGTGACGAACGCATGGGTTCCAACACCGCCCAGCAAGTAGCGCTGATGCCGATTCCGCAGGCCTTGGTTTTGGCGTCTACGCCGGGGGCGATGTCGGCGTTGAGTCAGGCGCGCAGTGAGTCGACGTTCGCCAGCGTGCGCTTGTGATTACCTGGCCGATCGGCTGCGCGTCGGCAGGGCGGCGTTGAAAGCGATTTTTGAATGCTCATTGGCTACAGCCAACTTCGCTTCAAAAACCGCTTTCGCCTTGCCCTGCTCTAGCTCGCTCGTTCTCTAATCGCATCAAGCAAAACGAGCAAAGGCGTTGAGGCTCAGCGAGCCCCCATGAGATCGCGCACGGTGCGCGCAGCACACCCTACGAAAAAATCCCCGGTCATTGCCGGGGATTTTTTAGCCGCCATGACTCTCTTTGTACTGCGCCAGCGCCGGCAGCAATTGCCGCGAAATGGCTTCGCGTACGGCCGGTAGCATCACCGCGCCGCTTACCAACATCTGTTCCACCAACTTGCGTAAGGCCAGGGCGCGCGGTGCGTCGAGGCCGAGCACGGCGTGCTCGCAGGCTTGTTCCGGGGTGGCGCCAGGTGGCACGGCAAAGCCCAGGGTTTGCAGGCGTTCGCGCAGGTCGTCCTGGTCAATCAGGTCAGCGTGCATCATGGCCGTGGTCCTTGTACGGGGGAGGGTGGTTCGATTCTGGTGAGCACCAGCCCGGCCTACAAGCGCCATGGCTGTTATATGCATGAGCAGGTCGTTTTCAAGCAATTATCGGTCGTTCGCAATCGGCACAATGGCCGCCAGAGTGTCGGCCTTCAATGGCAGGCGTTGGCTGTTCCGTCAGGTTTGGTCACCCGGCGGGAGTGGTCGGTTCAGCGTTGACTCTCCCTGTTAGAAGCATTTTTGGCCCCCAAGTGTCGGCTTTCGGGGGCCTTTTTTTTGCCTGTTGGAAAGTGGGCTTCTTGAGCGGAGTGCGTGGCGAGGTTTGCTAGTAGTTAGGCGGCCAGATCTAGATCAACAGCCCCTCTCCCCAGCCCTCTCCCGCAAGCGAGAGAGGGGGCCGACCGAGCCGTCGGGAGCAGCGCCGATCTGTTCCCCTCGCCCGCTTGCGGGAGAGGGGCTAGGGGAGAGGGGCTGTTGACCTTTGCAGGGGCGTGCCCCCTACGGCAGGGCGATTTGCCGGCCGGCGTAGTCGGGTTTTGCCAGCTCACCTTGGGCAACTACCAGCCCTTCAATCCTGGCCTGGCTGGTGGCGCTAAAGGGCGCTGAGCGCGGCCCGGCCAGGTCGACATGCAGGAGCATTTGTTCGCTGACGGCCACCGCTTCGTCGCTGCCTTCGCGGTGCAGGCTCAGGTACAGGTGCAGGCGTTTCCGGTCGTGCCCTAGCACCTGCACGCGCACTTCCACCGCCTCGTCCACCTTTACTTCGTGCAGGTAGTTGATATGCGCTTCCAGAGTAAACAACGAGTGGCCGCTGGCTCCACGGGCGTTGCTGTCGAGGCCGATTTTGTCCATTAGCGCATCCACCGCCAGGCTGAAGATCAGCAGGTAAAACGCGTCGCGCAGGTGGCCGTTGTAGTCGACCCAGTCGGCGCTGACCTGGGTGCTGTAGATAACAGGCAGCATGACGCGCTCCTCAGTCGGCAAAGGCAAAGCCGTGTTTGGCTTTAGTGGCTTTGACGGCGTCCAGTACGGCCATCAGGCAGTCGTCGCGGTAGCGTTCCAGTTGGGCGATGGAGCGTTCGCCTTGTTGTGCGCTGGTGCCGGCCACCACGTCGTCGATCAGTTTTTCGGTCAGTTCCGGCGCTGGCAAGTAGGTCCAAGGCAACTGTAAGGCCGGGCCAAACTGGGCCATAAAGTGACGCATGCCTGCATCGCCGCCGGCCAGGGTGTAGGTCAGGAAGGTACCCATAAACGACCAACGCAGCCCGGCGCCAAAACGGATGGCGTCATCAATCTCGCCCGTAGTCGCGACGCCGTCGTTAACCAGGTGCAGCGCTTCACGCCACAAGGCTTCCAGCAGGCGGTCGGCGATAAAGCCGGGTACTTCTTTGCGCACATGCAGTGGGCGCATGCCAAGTGACTGATACACCGCAATCGCCGCCTGCACCGCTTCAGGCGCCGTGTTCACCCCACCGACCACTTCCACCAAGGGCAGCAGATACACCGGGTTAAACGGATGACCCACCACGCACCGTTGCGGGTGCTGAGCGTCGGCGTAGAACTCGCTGGGCAATAGGCCGGAGGTGGACGAGGCGATCAAGGCATTGGGCTTGGCTGCTGCGCTGATTTTCGCGTGCAGGCTAAGTTTCAGGTCGAGCCGTTCCGGCGCGCTTTCCTGAATAAAGTCGGCGTCGCGTACACAGGCTTCGATGCTGTCGACAACGCGCAACCGCTCAAGCGCGGCACCGGGCGCCAGGCCCTGTTGTTCCAGCGCCGGCCAGGCATTGGCCACGCGTTGGCGCAGGGCGGCTTCGGCGCCCGGTGCCGGGTCCCAGGCCACCACGTCCAGGCCATGGGCGAGGGCGCGGGCTACCCAGCCGCTGCCGATCACGCCGCTACCGAGGGCGGCGAAGGTGTTGATCGAGGTAATAAAAGTCATACAGGCTCCAGCGTTAGCCGCGACGGCTCAGGTTCATTTTGGCCCGGCCCTCGGCCGGGGTCAGGATGCGCGCGCCAAGGCGGCTAAGAATTTCGCTGACGCGCTCCACCAGTGCGCCATTGCTGGCCAGCACGCCTTTGTCCAACCAGAGGTTGTCTTCCAGGCCGACCCGCACATTGCCGCCGAGCAGCACCGCTTGCGCTGCCATCGGCATCTGCATGCGGCCAATGCCAAAGCCGGCCCAGGTGCAGTCGGCAGGCAGGTTGTCGACCATGGCTTTCATGGTGGTGGTGTCGGCCGGCGCGCCCCAGGGAATGCCCAGGCACAGCTGGAACAGCGGGTCGTGCAGCAGGCCTTCTTTAATCATCTGCTTGGCAAACCACAGGTGGCCGGTGTCGAAAATTTCCAGCTCGGCTTTTACCCCAAGCTCGGTGATGCGCTTGGCACCGGCACGCAGCTGCGCCGGGGTGGAGACATAGATGGTGTCGCCATCGCCAAAATTAAGCGTGCCGCAATCCAGGGTGCAGATTTCCGGCAGCAGTTCTTCAACGTGGGCGAGGCGGGCGAGGGGGCCGATCAGGTCGGTGTTGGGGCCAAAGTCGGTGGGTGTTTCACCAGGGCCGATTTCCAGATCGCCACCCATGCCGGCGGTGAGGTTAACGATGATGTCCACATCCGCCTCGCGGATGCGCTCCATCACTTCGCGGTACAGCGCCACGTCGCGACTGAACTTGCCGGTTTGCGGGTCGCGGACATGGCAATGCACCACGGTGGCGCCGGCCTTGGCCGCTTCCACGGCGGCGGCGGCGATTTGTTTCGGGGTAATGGGCACCAAGTGGCTTTTTCCGGTGGTGTCGCCGGCGCCAGTGAGGGCGCAGGTAATGATGACGTCGTGGTTCATGGCACTTCCTTTCTGGTCGAGCAGATTGCAGGCAGGGCAAGCCATTGCGCAGCCGAAACTGGCGCTGCGCGGTGGCGTTGAGCGGTGTTTAGTTGCTGGTGAGCTTCAGGTTTTCCGCGGCCGGGCGGCCGTCAAAGGTGGTCACGCCTTCAAGCCAGCGCTGCTGGTCTTGCGGGTGTTCCTTGAGCCATTTTTTCGCCGACTCCAGCGGGTCTTGGTGGTCGAGCAAGGGTTGCATCATGCGGCTCTCGTCGGCGGCGGTGAAGGTCAGGTTGTTGAGCAACTTATCCACATTCGGGCAGCGGCTGGCGTAGTCCGGCGCGGTGACGGTCCACACTGTGGCGCGGCCTTCGTCCGGCCCTAGGGCGTCCTGGCTGCCGGTGAGGTAGGTCATGTCCTGATTGACGTTCATCGGGTGCGGCGCCCAGCCAAAGAACACGATGGCCTCTTTGCGCTTTACCGCACGGCTAACGGCGGCGAGCATGCCGGCTTCGCTGGATTCCACCACCTGAAACTTGCCCAGGCCAAACTGGTTTTTCGCGATCATTTCCTTGATCTGGGTATTGGCCCCGGAGCCCGGCTCAATGCCATAGATTTTGCCGCCCAGCTCTTTCTCGAACTTGCTGATATCGGCAAAACTTTTCAGGCCCTTGTCGGCCAGGTAGGTGGGAACGGCGAGGGTGGCGCGGGCATCTTCCAGGCTGGGTTTATCCAGCACTTTGACCTGCTTGGCCTCGATAAACGGGGTGATAGTGCGGGTCATGATCGGGTTCCAGTAACCCAGAAACAGGTCCAAACGTTTATCGCGGATGGCGGCAAAAATAATCTGCTGCGAGGCGCTGGTTTGCTTGGTTTCATAACCCAGGCCATCGAGCAGCACCTGGGTCATGGCGCTGGTGGCGATCACGTCGGTCCAGTTCACCACGCCTAAGCGCACGGCTTTACATTCAGTGGGTTCAGCGGCAAGGGCACATTGGCTGGCGAGCATTAACAAACAGCAACTGAGTACGGTCTTCATCGGTGTTCCTCATGTGGCTGATTCCTCGGAGCATCTAGGGCTCTCGGGAATGCTTGTTGTCGAGTGGAGCTGACGATGCCTTGCCAGCTGTCGGCCAAATTACCCAGCGCAGCGGCGGCAAAATCGCACTGCAGCGACCAGCTTTTGTACAGCAGCGACCTGCTGCATTGCCAAGGGCGGTGTAGAGGAGTAAGTCACAGGCATACCCTCGGCCGAGCTGCGCCATGCCTGCAAGTGCCCCCGGCGAAGACTTCTGGTTTTTGCTGCTCCCCGGTTTTTCCATGATGGGCTTTCTCTCGGCCGTGGAACCGCTGCGCGTGGCCAACCGCTTTAGCGGCGAGCTGTACCGCTGGCACGTAATGAGCCTGGATGGCGGGCCGGTGTTGGCCAGCAATGGAATGTCGATCAATGCTGATGGCGGCCTGGAGCCCCTTGCGCGTGGCGCGCGCTTATTGCTGGTGGCCGGTTTTGAACCGTTACAGGCCTACACGCCGGCCCTGCAGCGCTGGCTTAAACGCCTCGACAATGAAGGCGTCACCCTCGGCGGTATCGACACTGGTGCCGTGGTGCTGGCCGAAGCCGGTTTGCTTGACGGCCATACCGTGACCTTGCACTGGGAAGCGCTGGACGCCTTTAAAGAAAGCTACCCACGTCTGCACGCCACCGGCGAGCTATTCGAAATCGACCGCTCGCGTATCACCTCGGCTGGCGGCACCGCCTCCATTGACCTGATGCTCGACCTGATCGCCCAAGCCCATGGGCCCGAACTGGCGATAAGGGTTTCCGAACAGTTTGTGCTTAGCCGAATTCGCCCGCGCCAAGACCACCAACGCATGGAAATCGCCACCCGCTACGGCATCAGCAACCGCAAGCTGGTGCAGGTGATCGGCGATATGGAGCGGCACACCGAACCGCCGCTGGACACCCTGGAACTGGCCGAACGCATCCAAGTCACGCGGCGGCAGTTGGAGCGGCTGTTTCGCCTCTACCTCAACGACACGCCATCGAACTTCTACCTCGGCTTGCGCCTGGACAAAGCCCGGCAACTGCTGCGGCAAACCGATATGAGCGTGCTGGAAGTGAGCCTGGCCTGCGGGTTTGAATCGCAGTCGTACTTTTCGCGGTGTTACCGCGGGCGGTTTGCGTGCTGCCCGAGGGAAGACCGCCACCCCGTACCGGCACGGTCTCGTAAAGCAATCGCGCCGTCGCTGGGGTAAATGATCTAGGGCGATGGGTCAGACCGAGTAAATTCCTGCCCTCTCCCCTAGCCCCTCTCCCGCGAGCGGGAGAGGGGAATAGATTGGTGCTCGCTTTGATCTTGATCTACCCGCCCCGGAGCAATGACGGAGTGAGGGCACCCGAAGCGCAGCGTAGGGCCAAGGTCGGGGCAAGCGCTTTTGGTTACTTTTATGTGGTTCGGCATTCCGACGACTGAGAAAAGTGACTCGCGCGTAAGGCGCGAAACCGACCGTTCAGTACCCGCGGTAATGAAGGAGTTCCACGCAAAGCGGCCCTGCGTCCCGCAGGCGCCCCCTTCTTGACGCTTTCGACAATTCCCCTGTCGTTTTTGCGCGATAGCGCCACCCCCCCAAGGAATATGCTGACCCAAAGCGCCGGCAAACGATTCGGCGCAAGCCGCTATAGAGGGGACAGCCTGATGAGCCCAGCCGAATTACACGCCGACAGCATCGTTATCGACGGTCTGATCATTGCTAAATGGAACCGCGAGCTGTTCGAAGACATGCGTAAAGGCGGTCTGACCATGGCCAACTGCACCGTCTCGGTATGGGAAGGCTTCCAGGCTACGGTCAACAGCATTGCCGCCAGCCAGAAGCTGATGCGCGAAAACGCCGACCTGGTGATTCCGGTACGTACCACCGCCGACATCCGCAAAGCCAAAGAACAAGGCAAAACCGGCATCCTCTTCGGCTTCCAGAATGCCCATGCCTTTGAAGACCAGATTGGCTACGTGGAGATCTTCAAGCAGCTGGGCGTGGGCATTGTGCAGATGTGCTACAACACCCAGAACCTGGTGGGCACCGGCTGCTATGAGCGCGACGGCGGCCTGTCGGGCTTTGGTCGCGAGATCGTCGCTGAGATGAACCGCGTGGGGGTGATGTGCGACCTGTCCCACGTTGGCTCCAAGACTTCTGAAGAAGTCATCCTCGAATCGAAAAAACCGGTGTGCTACTCCCACTGCCTGCCGTCCGGGCTTAAAGAGCACCCGCGCAACAAGTCCGATGAAGAGCTCAAATTTATTGCCGACCATGGCGGTTTTGTTGGCGTGACCATGTTCGCGCCATTCCTGGCCAAGGGCATTGATTCGACCATCGACGACTACGCCGAAGCCATCGAGTACGTGATGAACATCGTTGGCGAAGACGCCATCGGCATTGGCACCGACTTTACCCAAGGTCACGGCCAGGACTTCTTTGAATACCTGACCCACGACAAGGGCTACGCCCGCCGCCTCACCAGCTTCGGCAAGATCATCAACCCACTGGGCATCCGCACCGTGGGTGAATTCCCCAATCTCACTGAAACCCTGCTCAAGCGCGGCCATAGCGAACGCGTGGTGCGCAAGATCATGGGGGAGAACTGGGTGAATGTACTTGCCGATGTCTGGGGCGAGTAAGCGCATTTCCTTCGGCCCTCACCCCCGGCCCCTCTCCCGCAAGCGGTAGAGGGGAGACCAGCGCACGCGGTGTGCTCCCTCTCCCGTTTCGGGAGAGGGCTGGGGTGAGGGTAAAAACCTTTACGAATTTTCTGGAGCTCCACCCATGGCCAAAATCGCCCCGCAACTGCCCATCGAAGTCGACAGCGAAACCGGTGTCTGGACCAGCGACGCGCTGCCGATGCTGTATGTGCCACGGCACTTTTTCGTTAACAACCATATGGGTATCGAAGAAGTATTGGGCGCTGATGCCTACGCCGAAATCCTCTACAAGGCCGGCTATAAATCGGCCTGGCACTGGTGCGAGAAAGAAGCCGAATGCCACGGCCTTGAGGGCGTAGCGGTGTTCGAGCACTACATGAATCGCCTGTCGCAACGCGGCTGGGGCCTGTTCAAGATCCAGGACATCGACCTGGATAAAGGCACCGCCAGCGTCAAGCTTGAGCACTCGGCGTTTGTGTACGTGTACGGCAAAGTGGGTCGCAAGGTTGACTACATGTTCACCGGCTGGTTTGCCGGCGCCATGGACCAGATTCTCGCCGCCAAAGGCAGCAGCGTGCGCACCGTCGCCGAGCAAGTGTATGGCGGTTCGGAAGAAGGCCATGACGACGGATTGTTTGTCGTTAAACCGTTGTAAGCCACCAAAAAAAGAAACCACCCGTGTATCAGGTCGCCCTTCCGTGAGGTTGCCGTAATGGCTTTTGAATCCATGTTCCAGCCAATTCAAATTGGCAAACTGACCATCCGCAACCGCGTGCTCAGCACTGCGCACGCCGAGGTGTATGCCACCGACGGCGGCATGACCACTGAGCGCTATATCAAGTACTACGAAGAGAAAGCCAAGGGCGGTATCGGCCTGGCGATCTGCGGTGGTTCTTCGGTGGTGGCGATTGATAGCCCGCAAGAGTGGTGGAGTTCGGTCAACCTCTCCACCGACCGCATCATTCCGCACTTCCAGAACTTGGCCGATGCCATGCACAAGCATGGCGCCAAGATCATGATTCAAATTACCCACATGGGCCGCCGCTCGCGTTGGGACGGCTTTAACTGGCCGACCCTGATGTCGCCGTCGGGTATCCGTGAACCGGTGCACCGCGCCACCTGCAAAACCATTGAAGTGGAAGAGATCTGGCGGGTGATCGGCAACTACGCCCAGGCCGCGCGCCGTGCCAAAGAAGGCGGGCTGGATGGCGTTGAGCTGTCGGCCGTGCACCAGCATATGGTTGACCAGTTCTGGAGCCCGCGCGTTAACAAACGTACCGATGAGTGGGGCGGCAGCTTTGAAGGGCGGATGAAATTCGGCCTGGAAGTGCTCAAGGCTATTCGTAAGGAAGTCGGCCCGGACTTCTGTGTCGGCATCCGTATCTGTGGTGACGAGTTCCACCCGGACGGTCTCAGCCACGAAGACATGAAGCAGATTGCCAAGTACTACGACGACACCGGCATGATCGATTTCGTTGGCGTGGTGGGTTCGGGGTGCGACACCCACAACACCCTGGCCAACGTGATTCCAAACATGAGCTACCCGCCGGAGCCATTCCTGCACCTGGCGGCCGGCATCAAGGAAGTGGTCAAGGTGCCCGTGCTGCACGCACAAAACATCAAAGACCCGAACCAGGCCACGCGTATTTTGGACGGCGGCTATGTCGACATGGTCGGCATGACCAGCGCCCATATCGCCGACCCGCATTTCATCGCCAAGATCAAAATGGGCCAGGTCGAACAGATCAAACAGTGTGTTGGCGCCAACTACTGCATCGACCGTCAGTACCAAGGGCTGGACGTGCTGTGCATCCAGAACGCTGCCACCTCCCGTGAATACATGGGCGTGCCGCATATCATCGAAAAAACCGCCGGCGTGAAGCGCAAGGTGGTGGTCGTTGGCGGTGGTCCAGCCGGGATGGAAGCCGCCCGCGTCGCCGCCGAGCGTGGCCACGACGTGACGATGTTCGAGAAGAAAGACCAATTGGGCGGGCAGATCACCACCGCCTCGAAAGCCCCGCAGCGCGACCAGATTGCCGGTATCACCCGCTGGTATCAGCTGGAACTGGCACGGCTGAAAGTTGATTTGCGCCTGGGCACCGGCGCCGATGTGGCGACCATCCAGGACCTGCGCCCGGACGTGATTGTGCTGGCCAACGGCGGTCACCCGTTTATTGAGCAAAACGAACATTGGGGCGCGGCTGAAGGTCTGGTGGTCAGTAGCTGGGACGTGCTCGACGGCAAAGTAGCGCCGGCGAAAAACGTGCTGGTGTACGACACCATCTGCGAATTTACCGGTATGTCGGTGGCCGACTTTATGGCCGACAAAGGCTCGCAAGTGGAGATCGTTACCGACGACACCAAGCCAGGCGTGGCCATGGGCGGCACCTCGTTCCCCACCTACTACCGCAGCATGTACCCCAAAGAAGTGATCATGACCGGCGACATGATGCTGGAGAAGGTCTACCGCGAAGGCGATAAGTTGGTTGCCGTGCTGGAGAACGAATACACCGGCGCCAAGGAAGAACGTGTGGTCGATCAGGTGGTGGTGGAAAACGGCGTGCGGCCGGACGAAACCCTTTACTACGCGCTTAAAGAAGGCTCGCGCAACAAGGGCCAGATTGATGTGGAAGCGTTGTTCGCGATCAAGCCGCAACCGTGCTTGAGCGAGGCGGGCGAGGGTTACCTGCTGTTCCGCATCGGCGACTGCGTAGCCCAGCGCAATACCCACGCGGCGATCTACGACGCGTTGCGGTTGTGTAAGGACTTCTGATGCCTGTCTCCCCTCTCCCGCGTGCGGGAGAGGGGCTGGGGGTGAGGCGCTTTTTGCTCGGTGATCTGCGTCGCCGGCTGCCCCTCACCCTAGCCCTCTCCCCGAAGGGGCGAGGGGACTGAATCGTGCTGTTTTCCGGTCCCGCGAAGGAGACCAATGATGTTGAACACCCTTCTGCCCATCCTGCTCTTCGCTGCTCTGCTGTTGGCCGTGATTGGCGCGGGCAAACGCTTTCTGATGTGGCGCCGTGGGCGCCCGGCGCAGGTCGATTGGCTAGGCGGGCTGCTGGCCATGCCCAAGCGCTATATGGTCGATTTGCACCACGTGGTGGCCCGCGACAAATACATCGCCAACACCCACGTGGCCACGGCCGGCGGCTTTGTGCTGGCTGCCGTGTTGGCCGTGCTGGTGCATGGTTTTGGCCTGCATAACCGCATTCTTGGTTTTGCTTTGCTCGGTGCCAGTGCGCTGATGTTTGTTGGCGCGCTGTTTGTTGCCAAGCGCCGTATCGACCCGCCGTCGCGGCTGTCGAAAGGCCCGTGGATGCGCTTACCGAAAAGCTTGCTGATGTTTTCTGCCAGCTTCTTTATTGCCACGCTGCCGGTTGCCGGGATTCTTCCCGAAGGCTTTGGCGGTTGGATTCTGGCCGTGATTCTGGCGGTGGGCGTGGCCTGGGGTGTGTCCGAATTATTCTTCGGCATGACCTGGGGCGGGCCGATGAAACACGCCTTTGCCGGTGCCCTGCACCTGGCCTGGCACCGCCGCGCGGAGCGCTTTGGCGGTGGTCGTTCTACTGGGTTGAAAGCCCTGGACCTGAGCAACCCCAATGCGCCGCTGGGCGTGGAAAAGCCTACCGATTTCACCTGGAACCAGCTGCTCGGCTTTGACGCCTGCGTGCAGTGCGGCAAGTGCGAGGCGGCTTGCCCGGCCTTTGCTGCCGGCCAACCGCTGAACCCGAAAAAGCTGATTCAAGATATGGTCGTCGGCCTGGCCGGCGGCACCGATGCCAAGTTTGCTGGCAGCCCTTACCCCGGCAAGCCGATTGGCGAACACGCCGGCGGCCCGCACCTGCCCATCGTCAATTTGCAAGGCAAGGCTCTGGTCGACGCAGAAACCTTGTGGTCGTGCACCACCTGCCGTGCCTGCGTGGAAGAGTGCCCGATGATGATCGAGCACGTTGACGCCATCGTCGATATGCGCCGCCACCTGACCCTGGAAAAAGGCGCCACCCCAAACAAGGGCGCCGAGGTGCTGGATAACCTGATCGCCACCGACAACCCTGGCGGCTTTAACCCCGGTGGGCGGATGAACTGGGCGGCGGATTTAAACCTCGATTTGCTGAGTGATAAAAAGCAAACCGACGTGCTGTTCTGGGTGGGCGACGGCGCCTTTGATATGCGCAACCAACGCACCCTGCGCGCCTTTGTAAAAGTGCTGAAAGCGGCCAACGTCGACTTCGCCGTGCTCGGTCTGGAAGAGCGCGACAGCGGCGACGTGGCCCGGCGCTTGGGTGATGAAGCGACCTTTCAAACCCTGGCCAAACGCAATATCGCCACCCTGGCCAAGTACAGCTTTAAGCGCATCGTCAGCTGCGACCCGCACAGTTTTCATGTGCTGAAAAACGAATATGGCGCCCTTGGCGGCAACTATGAAGTGCTGCACCACAGCACCTATATCGCCGAACTGATCGCCGCCAACAAACTAAGCCTGGGCCAACACAAAGGCGGCTCGGTCACTTATCACGACCCGTGCTACCTCGGCCGCTACAACGGCGAATACGAAGCCCCGCGCGATGTGCTGCGCGCCCTCGGTATTGAAGTGAAAGAAATGCAACGCTCCGGTTTCCGCTCGCGCTGCTGCGGCGGTGGCGGCGGTGCGCCGATTACCGATATCCCGGGCAAACAACGGATTCCGGATATGCGCATGGTCGATATCAAAGAGACCGGCGCCGAGCTGGTGGCTGTGGGTTGCCCGCAATGCACAGCGATGCTGGAAGGGGTGGTGGAGCCACGGCCGCAGATTAAAGATATCGCTGAATTGGTCGCGGATGTGTTGCTGGAAGCGCCGGCTGTGGCGCCGGCCAAACGTGCTGTGGCGGAGGTGGAATGATGGATATGTGCTGCCTGCTGGCCCCTCACCCTAGCCCTCTGCCAATGGCAGAGGGGACTGATCGTACGCGCAATAACTCCCCTCGCCCGCTTGCGGGAGAGGGGCTGGGGGAGAGGGCGCTCTTCGCCACCCCCGTTGCCCGGAGCCCTGCCCATGTCTGACATCATCCGCCGCGACCCCCGCGCCGAGCACATCGCTCGCAACCGCCTGCACCCGTTGCACGCGGCCATGCAGCGCAGCGAAACCAGCTGGATGGGCCCCAACGGCATCATCCGCAAGAACCCCCATGCCGTCGGCTTTATCGGCCCCAACGGCATCAAACGCATCGACCGCAGCGGCGCCCAGCAAGGCGGTACAGCCAAGCGCAGCACCCAGGCAGCGGCCATTCAGTTGCCGTTGCATGTGGTCGCCGCGCCTAGCTTCTACATTGTGGTGGTACCGGATATGGTCGGCGGTCGCCTCAGCGCCCACGACCGTGACGTGCTTGGCCTGGCCAATAAACTGGCCGGTGCCGCAGGCGCAGTGCTGGCCGTGGTGTTTGGCGAAGTAAAAGAGGCCGCCTTCGACACCGCCGGCGTCGACCGCTTGCTGCATTTCGATAGCCCGCTCTACAGCGGCTACGCCCCTGAACAACAGGTGCAAGCGCTAACCGCCATCGAACGGCAATTCGCCCCGCGCCATTGGTTGCTGCCCGATAGTCGCACCGGTGGCGGTGAGTTGGGCCGGCGTTTGGCCGCGCAATTGGGTGAGCGCCCGGCTACCCGCGTTTGGCAGGTTACCGAGGAGCACTGCATCGGCCGTGCTGGTGCCGGTCAGCAAGACCTGCAACGGCCATTGGCACGCCTGATTCTGGCCGCCAGTGAATGCGCCGAGCCGGTTAGCGATAGCCGTCATGAAGTGCTGCCGGTCAGCCTGGATAACGACGTCGCCCGTTGCCTGCCACGTATCGAAGACCTGGGCGCAGTAGCCGTAGACCCAGCGGCAACGCCAATGGCCGAGGCCGAATTTATTCTCTCCGGCGGTAACGGGGTTAAAGACTGGGACCTGTTCCATCGCGCCGCCCAAGCCCTGGGCGCCACTGAAGGCGCCTCGCGGGTGGCGGTGGACGACGGCCATATGGCGCGCAATCGCCAGGTCGGCGCCACCGGTACCTGGGTGACCGCTCGGGTGTATTTGGCGGTGGGCATCTCCGGCGCCATCCAGCACCTGCAAGGCATCGGTGCCTGTGACAAGGTGGTGGCGGTTAATCTGGATGCCGGTTGCGACATGATCAAACGCGCCGACCTCGCCGTAATCGGCGACTCGGCGGCGATTCTCGCTGCGCTGATCGAACGCATGGCGCAACACCGTGCTGGAGGCAATCGCGATGCAGCCTAAGCCCTTGACTATCGTCAGCCTGGTTTCCATCGGCTGCCACCCCAGCTCCGGTCGCCCTCGGCGGGCCGAGCAAGATGCCCGCGCGGTGGAATTGGGCCTGCGCCTGGCCGGCGACAATCTACAGGTCGTGCATGCCGGCAGCGTCGAAGAAGAAGCGCTGCGCGCCTACCTGGGTATGGGCCTGAGTGAACTGAGCGTGCTGGAACAACCTGCCGGCGCCGACGCCCTGCCGGTGTTGCTCGACTACCTGCGCGGCAGTGAGGTGCAGATAGTGCTCAGCGGCAGCCAGGCGGAAACCGGAGAGGGTTCTGGCATGTTGCCGTACCTGTTGGCCGAGCAACTGGGCTGGCCGTTGGTGGTGGGCTTGGCCGAAGTGGAAAAGGTTGAAAACGGCCTGGCCCAGGTGCTGCAAGCCTTGCCCCGTGGGCAACGGCGGCGTCTGCAAGTGCGCGTGCCGTTTCTGGCCAGTGTGGACAACGCCGCACCTACTGCGCGGCAAAGCGCCTTTGGCCCGGCGCGGCGCGGGCAACTGCGCGCCGAGGATGTGCAGGTTGTCGACGACAGCCTGCTCGCCAGCGCCCAATTGCAACCGGCACGGCCGCGGCCCAAGCGGTTGAAAGTGATCAAAGCGAAAACCGGTGCCGAACGTATGAAAGCGGCTACCGCCAAGGCAGCTGGCGGCGGCGGGCAGGTGCTTAAAGACGTTAGCGCGCAGGACGGCGCCGAGGCAATCTTCAAGCTACTGTTGGAGGAGGGTGTGGTGCGGTAGTCCGTCTTCCTGCTTGCCAGGCAGATCTACATGCAGTGCTACAGAGGCCGCTCCCGATCAGGGCGCGGCCTTTTGCCATTATCTTAAGTATTGGCTAAGAAATGCCGGGGATAGTGTGAGGCGAGTTAACCCTCACCCTTGAACCCGGTACTGGAGTGGCTGCGCCGTCCGGACCATTCAGAAGGACGGTAGTCATGTTACGAAAACTGAATATAGCTCCCCGTGCCAGCCTGGGTTTTGGCTTGCTGGCCCTGTTGGTTGTACTGCTTGGCAGCTTCTCTTTGCTAAAGCTGTCGCAGTTGCACGACGACTCGCTAGAGGTTTCCGGTAACTGGTTGCCGAGCATTCTGGCCCTCGACAGCATGGCCAACGACTCGCTCGTACTGCGCCTTTCTACGCTGCGGCAAATCGTTAATCGTGCTGACCAGGATCAGGCGAGCAATGCGCAACGCATTGAGCAGCTGAGAACGTCGCTGGCCGAGGACCAACGGGTCTATAGCGCACTGATCTCCAGCCCTGAAGAGCGGGCGGCGTATGAGCGCTTCGCCAGCGCGCTGCAAAGCTACATTAGCGAACAGGCAAAGCTGGTGCAGTTAACCGCCGCTAAACAGTTTGACGAGGCCACGCAGTTGGCTGACGGCCCAATGGTGCAGCATGCAGAGATCATGGCCAAAGAACTGGCAACCATGACCGGTATCAACACCCAGGGCGCGCAGGCCGCCACCGAGCACTCCAGAGATGTATACGACTCGACCCGTACCAGTATGGTGGTGACCATGGTCGTGGCGGCGGTGATTACCGTGGTGCTGGCCATGCTGCTGACGCGCAGCATTGTCTTGCCCCTGCTGCGCGCCGTTGGCGTGGCGCAGGTGGTGGCCTCGGGCGACTTGACCGAGAACATTGAAGTGGACGGCACTGACGAGCCCGGGCGTTTGATGAGTGCGCTGAAAACCATGCAGCAAAGTTTGCGCAGCACCATTCAGAGCATTGCCGACTCGTCCAACCAATTGGCCTCGGCCTCGGAAGAACTCAGTGCCGTCACGGAAAATTCCACGCGTGGCCTGCATCAGCAGAATGGGGAAATCGAACAGGCCGCGACCGCGGTAAACGAAATGACCACCGCCGTTGAAGAAGTGGCGCGCAATGCCGTGATCACCTCCGAAGCCTCGCGCGAATCCGACCGCACCACCCAGCGTGGCCGCGAGCAGGTGCAGCAGACCGTCAACTCGATCACCAACCTGGCCGAAGACGTCACCAGTTCAGCCAATCAAGTGGAACAACTGGCGGAGAAAGTACGCGACATCAGCAAAGTGCTCGACGTCATCCGCTCGATTGCCGAACAAACCAACCTGCTGGCCTTGAACGCAGCCATTGAGGCCGCACGCGCCGGAGAAGCTGGCCGTGGCTTTGCTGTGGTGGCCGATGAAGTACGGGCGCTGGCACATCGTACGCAGCAATCGACCCAGGAAATCGAACAGATGGTGGGGGGGATTCGCAAGGGCACCGATGAAGCCGTCAGCGCCATGCAGACCAGCAACCAACGTGCACGCTCTACCCTGGATGTGGCCAAAGCGGCCGGCACCGCGTTAGATGAAATAGCCTTGGCGATTTCTGAAATCAACGAACGCAACCTGGTGATCGCCAGTGCCTCGGAAGAGCAGGCGCAGGTGGCGCGGGAAGTTGACCGTAACCTGACCAACATCCGCGATTTGTCGTTGCAGTCATCGGCAGGGGCCAATCAGACGGCGGCGGCCAGCCACGAGTTGTCGCGCCTGGCGGTGGGGTTGAATGGGATGGTGGCGCGGTTCAAGGTGTGAATCGGCGTTGAGGCTTGCCCTCACC
>NZ_JBBNAH010000665.1:0-5740 GCF_037994325.1 Pseudomonas sp. | reverse complement strand
CTCTAAGGTCGTCTTCACTGATCTCTTTTAGCAGCCCTCGATCTTTGAAGTCTGGGGCAGTATCGATCAGGCGTGTGAAGTCGGGAGCGGTCTTCTCAGTATCCTCGGGCACGCTAGTGTTGAGGCTGGACAGGTAGATCCCTTGAAGTTCAGCGTCTTTCAATGCGGTTTTGACGAACACCTCTTTCTGAACGCCCTCGACCTCTTTTTTGACCTTCTTGCCCGGCACAACAAAGTCCGGCTTTTCATCGCCGTCGAAGTCGTATTTCTCTTGCAGGAATTTTTCTCTGTCGCTCGTCTCAGCACTGTAGGTGGTGCTGCTACCGACTTTCACGTCTTTCAGTTTGGCGCTGGCGTCCAGCACCATCAGGTCTACCGGAAAGTCCAGGTTGATCTTCATCGGCGTGGCTTGAGTGGCGATGATGTTCGCTGCGTTGAGATCCCAAACACCCAGGCCGTTGCAGTAGTCCCAATCTTGGTGAGACATGTAGTACGAGGTCATCTTGCTGCCACGAGGGCTGAAGCGTCGGTACTGCAGCTCGAGACTGATCGGTGTGGTGAACTCGATTTCGAAGCCTGGGCACGGCGGCAACCAGTAATTGACGTTGTACTTGCCGGTCTTGTCCGTAACGGCACCGCCAAACAATGTCCAACCGCCAACCCTAACGGCCACACCGGACATCGCACCATAGATATCCGCATCCCGGGGGCGGGAATAGCCCTCGCTAACCTTGCCGTCTTTACCAAAAAAACCTACACGGAAGGCAATGGTGTTGGCGCTTTGATTGAGGATGCTGCCATCACTGGTCAGCAGCAGCGACTTACTCGAGGCGTCCGGTGTAACGCCGTCCTTGATCGGCATTTCGAGCAGCACCAGATCTTTACCACTGGTGCTAAACAGCTCTTTGTCGGCACGCACCATCACTGTAAGGGTTGCATCACCGAGGTCGGGCTTGTTGATCGTTTCGCCGGTAACGGTTTTGAACGTTTTGCCGCGATAGGCCGCATCGGTCATGACTTGCGCAGTCGGGTACTGCGCACGCACCTCGGTTTGGCGCTTCAGGTAACCCCGGAACGTATCACTAGGCATCACCACCGCGCGCGCGTATTGGCCCACCGCCTCGCCGATCTCACGACCTTCTTTGCCACTGCTGTCGTACTCCACCCACACCGGTTTCCCGGTAGGCCCCGGCACGATGGCGCGGGTGTAGACGGCGCCGTGTTTGGAATAGGTCTGGGGAATGTAGTAACCGGGTAGATGCCCAAGGCTAAACGCCTGCGCAGTCATCGCCGCCCCACCCAACACCAGGCCAAATGCCAAGGCAAACAACGAGACCGTACGGCGCACGTTAGCGCGCGAACTGGAGGCGGTGGTTGGCATACGCAACATATCCATCTGTCAGTGATTCCTTGAGCCGCCTCAGCGGCTCTTACTCAAGCGGTAGAGCTCAGCTTGCAGCTGACGCAAGTTCATTTGTCCGTCCGCGTAGGCCTGCAATGCGGGCTGCGCTTCGATACCGGCGAGGGCGAAGCCGAATAGGTCGAGGTTGCCGGGTTGCAATGGGCCTTTGCTGCGGATACGCAGGTTTTCGATCTGGCCAACGCCCACGGGCACTACACGGCCAGCGGTGCGGTCGAGGCCGACCAGCACCACGTAAGCGCCGTCGTCTGGCAGGTAGTCGTAGCTGTCGGCATATTTCAGCGCGGCGATATCAACGCTGAGGTTGCCTTGTACGGTTACGCCAGCCGGTTGCAACGCATACATCCAGTACGGCATGGCCATCGGGTCAACCGGGTAGGCCAGTTCGCTGAACTGCAGCATCTGCACATGCAAGTCACCGTCTTGGCGGCCGTCGGGGAATTGCAGCTTGGCGTTGCTCAGGTCAATTTTCAGCTCGCCGTTTAACAGGCTGAGTTGGCTGCCGCCTTTCACCGGCACGTAGGGCAGCGTGGTGTTGAGCTGGGCCAGTTGCAGTTGGCCAACGTCGTTGAGCACGCCGTCCTGCACGCTGATGCTGCGGGTGTCGGCGCCATAGCCACGCACGCTCTGGCTTGGGTTGAGCTGCAGACGGTAGCGACCGGTTGGAATGTTCTGCGCCGCACTATCACCAAAGCCAAAGTTAAACGCGCCGTCCTGGTTGGTTTGCGCGCTGCGGTCGAGTTCTTCGATGCGCACTTGCACGCCGGCCACTGGCTGTTGCAGTTGGTCCATGACCACGCCGCTGATAAAGGTCGGCAGTGGCCGGGTGCGGTAGCGGATGCGGGCCAGGTCTTGGCCGTCGTAGGTCACGTCGACCGAGACTTCGGCGTTGTAGGCCAGGTCTTTTTCTGGGTAGAAGGCCACTACTTGGCTGCCGGGCAGTTCGGCGAGGTTGCCGGTTACCGGTTGGTGGTCGAAGTTGACGTCGACCAGTTGGTAGCCCTGGGCTTCAAGTTCGCTGGTGCCGAGGCCATCGCGGTCTTCGTAGGTTTTGCCGTGGGCGGTTTGGTGCACGTCGAGCTTCAGCTTGCTGATGTCGATGGCTTGGTTGAAGTACAGGCTGATGAAGTCGTTGGGGTTGGCTGCCTTCTCGCCGCTGGCCGGTTCGATGCGTTCGATGGCGACCGGTACTTGTTCTGGGGTGACGACGCTGATGCTGCGGCTGCTCTGCGCCACCACTTGCCCGCTGCTGTTTTGCAGTACGGCGAGCAGTTGGTATTGGCCGGCTTGCGCGGGCACGAGCAGGTTGGTGCTTTTTAGCGTGGTGTCGCCGGTGAGGGCGGCATCGGCCAGGGTGTTGCCGTTGGCGGCCAGTAGCAGGGCGCGCGGGTACAGCTGACCGCTGAGGTCTTCGATGCGCGCGGCCACTTGCAGGCTGATGGGTTCGCCGAGGTTAAGCAGCTCAGTGCCTTCGGTGGGGATAACCCAGTTGATGGCGGCCTGACTGTTGAGCTCCAGGCTGTAGGCCTGACGCGTTTGGTTGCCGGCTTGGTCGCGGGCTTCGAGGGTCAGCTCGACGCTTTTGCCCAGCGGCAGGCTGAGGCTGGTGGCGAAACGGAACTCGCCCGCAGCGGCGCCGGGTTGCAGGGTTACGTCGCTGCCGTTGATTTGGAAGCTGCCGGGGTTGGCTTCGCGCAGGGTGCCTTTGACCGGGTACGGTTGCTGGCTAACGCGGTTCTCGGCGGGCAGTTCCACCAGCGCGGTGTCGAGCTGAATAACCGGGGCGATCTGGTCCAGTTGCCAGCTCAGGCTTTGCCGGGTTTCCTGGCCGCTGCGGTCGCGGGCCAGCAGTTCGACGCTGTAGCTGGATTGGCCGAGCGGAATGCCGAGGGTTTCTTTCAGGTCCAGCAGTTGGCTGCCGGCTTCACGCAGCACCAGGTTGCGGCCGTTCAGGCTGACGCTATCCAGGCCCGCTTCGGCATACACCTGGCCGCGCAAAACAAAACCATTGCCGGGCAGCAGGCTGCCGTTGGCCGGGGTGATGCTGTCGAAGCGCGGCGGTTTAAAGGTGGTTTGTGCTGGCTGGTAAGTGACCTGCACGGTGCGCTGGGTGCTGCGCTGGTCAACCCAGGCTTGCACGACCAGGGTGTTGGGGCCGACTTGCAGGTTTACCGGTGCGGATTGGTAGGCGAACTCGGTGACCTGGGCGGTATTGCTCAGGGTCGCGGCTTGGCCATTGACCAACACTTCCAGGCGTTGCGCGGCCTTGTCGCTGCGCAGCACGCCGCGCACCACGAGGGTGGCGTCTTTAACAGTGGCGCCTGCCACGGGGTAGTCGATGCTCACGCCAATATCGCTGGCGGCGGCCACGCGCTCGACGTTGCGCACCACGCTGGCCTGGTTGCCGGCCTTGTCGAAGGCGGTCAGGGTCAGCCGGTTGGCGCCTTCAAGCAGCGGCACGCTGGCGGTCCAGCTGGTGCCTTGCAGGGTTACGGCAAAGCGGCTGGTGGCGAAACGGTCGGAGACAAACTCCAGGCGTGCGACGCCAACGCCGGCATCGGTCACGCTACCGCGCAGGCTGATGCTGTCTTCGTTGACGCTGCTGTTGTCGGCGCCCTCGATGGTCAGTACCGGCGGTACGCGGTCGGGGAAGCTGGTGGCGTCGTCGGGATTGGTGCCGGCGGCCACTTCATCCACGTTGCTGACGCCATCGCCGTCGCGGTCCGGGTCTTTGTTGTCGCCGATGCCGTCTTTGTCCAGGTCTTTGGATTCAGTTGGGTCGTTGGGGAAGGCGTCCTGATCGTTGGCCACGCCGTCGCCATCGCGGTCGCTATCGAGGCTATCGGGGATGCCGTCTTTGTCGAGGTCCGCAGGCACGCTGGCTTTGTCGTCGGGGTTGGTGCCGGCTTGCACTTCGTAGTCGTTGGAAATGCCGTCGCCGTCGCGGTCGCTGTCTTGGTTGTCGCCGATACCGTCGCCATCGAGGTCTTTCGACTCGGTCGGGTCATTCGGGAAGGCATCGACATCGTTGGCTACGCCGTCGCCGTCACGGTCGCTGTCCAGGCTGTCGGGGATGCCGTCTTTGTCCAGGTCGGGCGGGGTGCTGGCTTTGTCGTCGGGGTCGGTGCCGGCCTGCACTTCGTAGTCGTTGGAAATGCCGTCGCCATCGCGGTCGGGGTCGGCGTTGTCGCCGATGCCGTCGCCGTCGAGGTCTTTGCTTTCGGCGGCGTTGTCCGGGAAGGCATCCACATCGTTGGCCACACCGTCGCCATCACGGTCGCTGTCCAGGCTGTCGGGAATACCGTCCTTGTCCATATCGGGCGGCACGCTGGCCTTGTCGTCTGGGTCAGTGCCAACCTGGATTTCGTAATCGTTGGAAATGCCGTCGCCATCGCGGTCGGTATCGGCGTTATCGCCAATCTTGTCGCCGTCGAGGTCACTCCACTCGGTCTTATCGTCCGGGAACGCGTCGACGTCGTTGGCATGGCCATCGCCGTCACGGTCGCTGTCCAGGCTATCGGGGATGCCATCTTTATCCAGGTCCGCCGGCACGCTGTTTTTGTCGTTGGGGTCGGTGCCGACTTGGGTTTCATAGTCGTTGGAGATGCCGTCGCCATCGCGGTCGGTGTCTTTGTTGTCACCGATGCCATCGTGGTCGAGGTCGCTGGTTTCCGTCGGGTCGTCGGGTAGCGCGTCCTGGTCGTTGGCTACGCCGTCGCCGTCACGGTCGCTGTCCAAGGTGTCAGGGATGCCGTCCTTGTCCAAGTCAGCGGGCGTGCTGTTCTTGTCGTCAGGGTCGGTGCCGGCCTGCACTTCGTAGTCGTTGGAAATACCGTCGCCATCGCGGTCGGTATCTTTGTTGTCACCAATGCCGTCGCCATCCAGGTCTTTGCTCTCGCTGGCGTCATCGGGGAAGGCGTCAGCGGGGTTAAGCACGCCATCGCCGTCGCGGTCGTCGTCCAGGCTATCCGGAATGCCGTCGTGGTCCATGTCCGGCGGCACGCTGGCTTTGTCGTCGGGGTCTGTGCCGGCTTGCACTTCGTAATCGTTGGAGATGCCGTCGCCATCGCGGTCGCTGTCGGCGTTGTCGCCAATGCCGTCGCCATCGAGGTCTTTTGACTCGCTTGGATCGTTAGGAAAGGCGTCGACGTCGTTGGCTACGCCGTCACCGTCACGGTCGCTGTCGAGCGTGTCGGGGATGCCGTCTTTGTCCAGATCCGCTGGCGTACTGGTTTTGTCGTTGGGGTCGGTGCCGACCTGGGTTTCATAATCGTTGGAAATACCGTCGCCATCGCGGTCAGTATCGGCGTTGTCGCCAAT
>NZ_JBBNAH010000664.1:0-7166 GCF_037994325.1 Pseudomonas sp. | reverse complement strand
GACCCAGGTGCGGCGATAGCGCTGAAGAAAACCATTCCCTCACTATTCTGGATTCCCGCCTGCGCGGGAATGACGGAGGTTTTCTTACCCTCTCCGTCACCCCCGCGAAGGCGTCGGCCCAGCGATTCGCAATCCAGGTTCGCTAGCGCTATCAAAAACGCGCCTTACCCCTCAACCTTCTTGCGAATCCAGTACAGGTAGGTGCCCGCCTCTTCCTCTTGCTGCACCAGCTCATGGCCGAGAAACACGCAGAACTTGGGGATATCGCGGCGGGTAGACGGGTCGGTGGCGATCACTTTAAGCAGGCCGCCCGCTGGCAGGTCGCGCACTTTGTTGTGCAGCATCATCACCGGCTCAGGGCAGAACAGGCCGGTGGCATCCAGGGTGCCGTCCAGTGGCGCAGCAGGATCGAATTCAGACATAAAAACTCCGCAAACGGGCGTGGCTACTTGCTGAGCCGACGCAGGTGACAGGTAACTTCTTCGCGGTCGTGGTACAGCTGTTTGCAGCGGATGCTGGCACGCACGCCACGGGCTTTAAAGCCCTCTTCAATACGCTCGAGCAGGCGTTTTACTTCGGCGTAACGCTGTTTCATCGGCAGCTTGAGGTTGACCACCGCTTCACGGCAATGCCCTTCGCCAATCCAGGTTTCCAACAGCGCGGCATTACGCGCGGGCTTTTCGACGATATCGCAAACCATCCAATCCACCGGCTGCTTGGGCGTCCAGGTAAAGCCGTCGACCATCAGGTGTTGCACCAGACCAGTGTCCATCAGGCTTTCGGCCATCGGGCCGTTGTCGATGGCGGTGACCAGCATGCCCCGGCGAACCAGTTGGTAGGTCCAGCCGCCAGGGGAAGCGCCAAGGTCGACGCCGGTCATATCGCCATTCAGGCGTTCATCCCATTCTTCACGGGGGATGAACTGGTGCCAGGCCTCTTCCAGCTTGAGGGTGGAACGGCTGGGGGCTTCGCGGGGGAACTTTAGCCGGGGAATACCGCCCGGCCAGAACGCCGAGTTATTGGCTTCAGCCAGGCCGAGGAACACTTCGCGGCCGCTTTTAAAAGTCAGCAGCAAACGCGGCTTACGCTCGTCGTCCACCAGGCGCCCGGCTTTTTTCAGGGCATTGCGCAGCGGCACTTCGAATTTTTTGCAGAAGTTCGACAGCTCTTTGCCGTCGTTGGTATCCAGCACTTCCAGCCACAGACTGCCGCACACGGGTAGGTCTTGCAGGTGTTGCAGCAGCACGCTGATGCGGTCGGTTTCTGGCAGGTCGATAAACTGCCCGCGCGCCCATTGCCGGGGGAAGATCAGCTCGGCAAAGCGCTGGCCACGCATCAAGCGCTCCGGGCCGTCGGCATCGGTGCAGATAAATTCAGCGCAGGCGCTATTGGGCTTGGCTTTGGCGTACCCGGCCACGTCCAGGCGCGCGGCGTGGTCGCTTATTTCGGCGCACACCTCATTTTCAAAACCGGGGCGGCAATGCAGCAACAACGTGGTCATCAGGCGTTCTCCTCAGGGCGCGCATAATAGCTGAGTTGGAACCCGAAGCGCTCAAGGGCAGTCAGTTGAGGGGCAAGCACAAAGCGAAACGCCTCAAGCAGGCTAGGCTAGGTCTGTATTTGCGCACGGCGCGTATGCAGCCCAGCGCCCCCTATGACGCAGCACACTGCGCACGACTGGCCCCTGACCGTGTGGGCCCCTTAAGGAGATGAGCAATGCCGTCCCTGAACAGCCTCAACAGCCGCCAAAGCCTTACCGTCGGCGACAAAACCTATATTTACTTCAGCTTGCCCGAGGCAGCCAAAACCGTCGGCAACCTCGACGCGCTGCCCAAGTCCCTCAAGGTGCTGCTGGAAAACCTGCTGCGCTGGGAAGACAACAAGACTGTTAATGGCGAAGACATCCAAGCCATCGTCGACTGGCTGAAAACCCGCAGCTCCGAGCGGGAAATCCAATACCGCCCGGCGCGGGTATTGATGCAAGACTTTACCGGCGTACCGGCCGTGGTCGACCTCGCCGCCATGCGCGCGGCGGTGGCCAAAGCCGGCGGCGACCCGCAGAAAATCAACCCGCTATCGCCGGTAGACCTGGTGATCGACCACTCGGTAATGGTCGACAAGTTCGCCAGCGACAGCGCCTTTGAGCAAAACGTCGACATCGAGATGCAGCGTAACGGAGAGCGTTACGCCTTTCTGCGCTGGGGGCAAAATGCCTTTGATAATTTCAGCGTGGTGCCGCCCGGCACCGGCATCTGCCACCAGGTCAACCTGGAATACCTCGGCCGCACGGTATGGACCAAAGAAGAAGACGGCCACACCTTTGCCTTCCCCGACACGCTGGTGGGCACCGACTCGCACACCACCATGATCAACGGCCTGGGCGTACTCGGCTGGGGCGTGGGCGGTATCGAGGCGGAAGCAGCCATGCTTGGCCAGCCGGTGTCGATGCTGATTCCCGAGGTGATCGGCTTTAAGCTCAGCGGCAAGCTGAAAGAAGGCATCACCGCTACGGACTTGGTGCTCACCGTGACGCAAATGCTGCGCAAAAAAGGCGTGGTGGGAAAATTCGTCGAATTCTATGGTGACGGCCTGGCCACGCTGCCGCTCGCTGACCGCGCCACCATCGCCAATATGGCCCCGGAATATGGCGCCACCTGCGGCTTTTTTCCGGTGGATGACATCACCCTTGGCTATCTGCGCCTGTCCGGCCGCCCGGAAGAGACCGTGGCGTTGGTCGAGGCCTACAGCAAAGCCCAGGGCCTATGGCGCGAGCCGGGCCATGAGCCGCAGTTTACCGATGCGTTAGCCCTGGATATGGGCACGGTCGAAGCCAGCCTGGCTGGGCCAAAACGCCCGCAAGACCGCGTGGCGCTGCCCAATGTCAGTCAGGCGTTCGACGACTTCCTGGGCCTGCAAGTGAAGCCGGTAGCCACCGATGAGGGCCGTTTGCTCAGCGAAGGCGGTGGCGGCACGGCGATTCACGATGACTCGCAGGTGAGTGGCGTCAGCTATGAGTTCGAAGGGCAAACCCATCGCCTGCAACATGGCGCCGTGGTGATCGCCGCCATTACCTCCTGCACCAACACCTCCAACCCCAGCGTGATGATGGCCGCTGGCTTGTTGGCGAAAAAAGCCGTGGAAAAAGGCCTGAAGCGCCAGCCGTGGGTGAAGAGCTCGCTCGCCCCTGGTTCGAAGGTAGTGACCGATTACTACAACGCCGCAGGCCTGACCCAATACCTCGACGCCCTCGGTTTCGATCTGGTCGGCTATGGCTGCACCACCTGCATTGGCAACTCCGGGCCGCTGCCCGAGCCGATTGAAAAAGCCATTCAGCAATCCGACCTTACCGTGGCTTCCGTGCTGTCCGGCAACCGTAACTTCGAAGGCCGCGTGCACCCTCTGGTCAAAACCAACTGGCTGGCCTCACCGCCCTTGGTGGTGGCCTACGCGCTAGCCGGCACGGTGCGCATCAACCTGAGCGAAGACTCGTTGGGCAACGACAAAGACGGCAAGCCGGTGTACCTGCGCGATATCTGGCCCAGCCAAGCGGAGATCGCCGAAGCCGTGCAGAAAGTCGACACGGCCATGTTCCATAAGGAATACGCCGAGGTGTTTGCTGGCGATGAGAAATGGCAGGCCATTCAGGTTCCGGACTCCGACACCTATGCCTGGCAGGCCGACTCCACGTATATCCAGCACCCGCCGTTTTTCGACAAGATCGACCAAGCGCCGCCGGCCATCGGCAATATCGCCGATGCACGCATCCTCGCCCTGCTCGGCGACTCGGTGACCACCGACCACATCTCCCCCGCCGGCAATATCAAAGCCAGCAGCCCGGCCGGGCGTTATCTGCAAGAAAAAGGCGTGGCCCCGCAAGACTTCAACTCCTACGGCTCACGGCGCGGCAACCATGAAGTGATGATGCGCGGCACCTTTGCCAATATCCGTATCCGCAACGAAATGCTCGGCGGTGAGGAAGGCGGCAATACTCTGCATGTGCCCAGCGGCGAAAAGCTGGCCATCTACGACGCGGCCATGCGTTATCAGCAAGAAGGCACGCCGTTGGTGGTGGTTGCCGGCAAGGAATACGGCACCGGTTCATCGCGCGACTGGGCGGCCAAGGGCACCAATCTGCTCGGCGTCAAAGCAGTGCTGGCCGAGAGTTTTGAGCGCATTCACCGCTCCAACCTGGTCGGTATGGGCGTGCTGCCGTTGCAGTTCAGCAATGGCCAGGATCGCAAAAGCTTGGGCCTGACCGGCAAGGAAACCTTGAGCATCGGCGGGCTGGATAACGTCGAGTTAAAACCGCTGATGCAGTTGCCGCTGACCCTCACCCGCGAAGACGGCAAACAGGAACAGTTCGAGGTGCTGTGCCGCATCGATACCCTCAATGAAGTGGAGTATTTCCGCGCCGGCGGCATCCTCCACTACGTGCTGCGACAATTGATCGCTGAGTAAGGCTGCAACGCTCTAACCGGCGGCGTTGGGTATGGGGCCTGGCGCTGCCGGGGCGCTTACTGATGCGGCGCAACTGTGCGCCAGTTCAAATCTGGTTAAACTCGCCAGCAGAAGTTAAGCGTAGGAATTTTCTTCTCAACTTTGCTCGGCAGCGGCCGATCAGAACGGCACGGACATTACGGATAGAGCCCCATGCGCAACAATCAGCCCGTCACCCAACGTGAACGTACCTTCCCTGCTCAGCAGCGACTGATCTCCACCACTGACCTCAAAGGCGAAATCACATACGCCAATGATGCCTTTGTCGAGATCAGCGGCTACACCCGCGAGCAGTTGGTGGGTTCACCGCACAACCTGGTGCGTCACCCCGACGTACCGCCGGCCGTGTTTGCGCATATGTGGACGACCTTGAAAGCCGGCCGCCCGTGGATGGGCATTGTGAAAAACCGCTGCGTGAACGGCGACCACTACTGGGTTAACGCCTACGTCACGCCGGTGCTGGAAAACAGCCAAGTCATCGGCTTTGAATCGGTGCGCATCAAGCCCAGCACTGAACAGATTCGCCGCGCCGAAGCGTTGTACCAGCGCATCAACAACGGCAAAGCCGCCATTCCGTCGAGCAACTTCTGGCTGCCGATTCTGCAGAACTGGGTGCCGTTTATTCTGATTAGCCAAATCGGTTTTGTACTGGGCGCCTGGCTCGATTTCCATTGGGGCTTTTTGCTTGCCGCCGGGCTTTCCGTGCCGCTCGGCCTGCTGGGCCTGAACTGGCAGCAACGTGGCCTGCGCCGCTTGCTCAAGCTGGCCGAACAAAGCAACTCCGACCCGCTGATTGCCACCATGTACACCGACAGCCGTGGTCCCCAGGCGCGCCTGGAAATGGCCATGCTCAGCCAGGAAGCGCGACTGAAAACCTGCCTGACCCGCCTGCAAGACAGCGCCTTGCACCTGACCGAACAAGCCCGTCAGGCCGATACCTTGGCGCAGAACAGCTCCCGAGGTTTGGAGCGTCAGCGCGTGGAAACCGAACAGGTCGCCACCGCTGTCAACGAAATGGCCGCCACCACCCTGGAAGTGGCCAGCAACGTGGCGCGCACCGCCATCGCCACCCAGGAAGCCAACCGCCTGACCGGCGAAGGCCGCACCATTGCCAGCGAAACCCGCGAAGCGATTCAGCGCCTGTCGATTTCCGTCGGTGAAACCGGCGAAACCGTTACCCGTCTGGCCCAAGACAGCAACGAAATTGGCGGCGTGGTCGATGTGATTAAAGGCATTGCCGACCAAACCAACCTGCTCGCCCTTAACGCCGCGATCGAAGCGGCCCGTGCCGGGGAAATGGGCCGCGGCTTTGCCGTAGTAGCGGATGAAGTGCGCTCGCTGGCGCAACGCACCGCGGAGTCCACCGGGCAGATTCACCAGTTGATCGCCAAGCTGCAACGCACCGCCGAAGAGGCCGTGCTGACCATGGAAATTGGCCGCAAGCAGGCGGATGAAGGCGTGGAACGCGTGCTAAAAGCCGATCAGGCCTTGGCCGGCATCAGCGACGCAGTGGCCAATATTGCCGATATGGCGGACCAGATCGCCGCCGCAGCTGAAGAGCAAAGTGCGGTAGCCGATGAGATCAACCAAAACATCACCACCATCGCCCAACTCGCCGACCAGACCTCTGGCGAGGCGCTAAACACAGCGCAACTGAGCAAAGAACTGACGGTGACTGCGCAACGTCAATCGGCGTTGGTGGAGCGTTTTAACCGTTAAGCGCTAAGCGCTAAGCGCTAGCGCAATAAAAAAACGCCACGGGCCTGACAGCCTGTGGCGTTTTTTTATGGGTCTTGCAGCGCCAGGCACTGGCGACTAAAGCGGCTGCGGTTAGCGGTCGAGCAAGGCCAATGCCTCGGCACTCACTTGGGTAACTCGCGCCCAGTCGCCCGCCTTGGTCCAGGCGCTATCGAGCATCCAACTGCCGCCTACGCACATCACGTTAGGCACAGCCGAATAAGCCAACAAGTTGTCCGGCTTAACCCCGCCAGTTGGGCAGAAGCGCACTTGGTTAAACGGGCCGCCCAAGGCCTTTAGCGCGGGAATGCCACCACAGGCTTCGGCGGGGAATAATTTAAAGCGGCGATAACCCATGCCGTAACCCAGCATCAAGTCTGAGGCGCCGCCCACGCCCGGCAAAAACGGCACCGGGCTATCCAGGGCAAAACGCAGCAGCTCCTCGGTACAGCCAGGGCTCACGATAAATTGCGCGCCCGCCTCTTCTGCCGCTTTAAACATCTGCGGATCGAGAATAGTACCGGCACCAATGCACAGGTCTGGACGCTCTTTGCGCAGTACGCGAATGGCGGTCAGGCCATGCTCGGAACGCAAGGTGATTTCCAGGGTACGCAGGCCGCCAGCAGCCAGGGCATCGGCCATCGGCAAGATCTGCGCTTCGTTGTCGATGGTCACCACCGGCAAGATGCGCGCCTGGGCGCAGATGGCGTCGATCTGGGCAGTTTTCTCTTGCATGCTCGGGGTCACGCTGTTTGGGGAGGTCATTGTTATGGGCACCAATAAATAGCCAGCGGCGAGCGCAGGAAGGCACGGATCGGCATGGCCAGGGCATCATCGCCGGCCAGCGCGGTACGCAAGGTCGCCAGCTTGGCGGGGCCTTGCACGGCAAGAAAGATCGACCGCGCTGAACCCAGCAGCGGCAGGGTCAAGGT
>NZ_JBBNAH010000663.1:0-4501 GCF_037994325.1 Pseudomonas sp. | reverse complement strand
CCTTCAGCATTGAAGGAATACACCGGTAATAGCTCTTTGCGTTGCGAGGCGGGGCGAATATCGCCGATCAGATTGTCCAGTACCAGCGGTTGTGCGGTGGGGCTGGAGTAGTAGGTCAACACCATGTGCGCCTGGTTGTAGTTCAGCGCTTTTACGTAGGTGATGCGCAGCTTTTCACTGGGAATGCCCAGGCGCCGCAGGGTGAAGTATTTGGCGATGGAATAGTCCTCGCAGTCGCCGGCCCCTTTGATCAGCGCTTCCAGCGGCGTGGCCCAATAGTCCTCCTGATGCCAGTTGCGCTGGTCATCAACAAAGCGCAGTTGGCGGTTGAAGAACTTGTTTACGCTAATGAGTTTTTCGTTTTCCGGCAGGTCGCCGCTGACATTGATCAGGTCGCTCCAGGCGACGATACGTTCTTTCGCCTCACCGAGATTGCCATAGCGGCTCTCGGCGGTTTTCAGGATCACGGCGAAGTCCCAATTGGCATAGACACTGGCCACGCCCAAGAGCAGAGCCAGCAACAAAGACAGACCGACACGTGCCAAGGGCAGGCGTCTGGATCGTCCTTGATTGGGCTGCCAAAGGGGCATGTCGCGTCTCCGCCGAAGATGGAGTGATTCTAGGCAGTTGAGGGGGAATTTGCTTTAACGACAGCGGGAATATTCTGGTGTGCCGGTGATCCCGTAGGGTGCGCTGTGCGCACCATGGCGTTATTGCATAAATCGCTCGGTGCGCACGGCACACCCTACGGATCGCAGGGGTTAAGGCTTACGCAAGGTCTTCTGCCGCAGGATATAAATCGTCACGCATACCGCACTGGTCAACATAAACGTGCGCGCCCAAAACATCGGCACCAGGTAGCAGGAAAAGCTGATGCTCAGCCACATCAGGCCAATGGCGTAGACCTTGCCCTTAAGCGGAATGCCGTTGCCTTCCAAGTAGTCACGAATCCATGGGCCAAGTTTCGGATGGTTCACCAGCCAGTTGTAAAAACGCTCGGAACTGCGTGCGAAACAACCCGCAGCCAGCAACAGAAATGGCGTAGTCGGCAGTACCGGTAGAAAAATCCCGACCACGCCCAACACCACACTTAGCCAACCAATGGTCAGCAGCGCGTAGCGAATGGCGGGGTTACGGTTTTCGTGGACTTGGCGCGTCATCCACAGCCCTTATTTTGGGATAAAGACTCAGTGGTGACGGGGCTTGAGCAGCGCCGGTTTTTCGTCTGGGGCCTGGCAGAGCAGGAAGAGGGCGGTGAGGGCTTCGGGAATTTGCTCGACCATGTCGTCCATCAGGTCGCGGTCTTTGGCGATATCGGCGAATTCGGCTTCTTCGTCAAACAGGCCGGAGCCCACCATGATTGGCAGCAGCAGCTCGCTGACTTCTTCTTCGGCGGTTTCAAACCAGGCCGCTTCGCGCATAAACACGCCTTCCATAAAGCCGATGCACCAGCCGCGAATATCGGAATCGTCCGGCTCTTCGCCCAGATCCAGGTCGCACGGCAGTTCAAGGTCATCGTCGGCAGCGAGCATGCGGCCGATGTGGGCCTTGAGTTGAACCAGCGTGGCTTCGATTTCGTCGCGCTCGGCGTCGTCACGGTAGTGCGGGGCTTCGGAGAACAGCGCATCAATCCATTCGCGCTCAGCTACCTCAACGGTGCAGATCGACAAGGCGGTCAGAAAACCGTGAGCGGCCACATAGTCCAGGGCTTCTTCATGCAACTCATCGGCGTCGAGAAAGGCTTGCAGGCGGGTCAATTGCGCGGCGAAGGACATTACGGCACTACCTAATAGGACTGAATGCGCAGGATTTTAGCCTGTATAGCTGGCTGGCGCGGCGCCGATGGCCAGTTTTTTTTCGCCGTAGAGCGGCGCCCGCAGGATTTTTCATCTGCTAATCACCGATAGGCGTCGTCCATTGCCTGGGGGTGCTGACGTATACTGCGGCGCTTTTGTGCTTGCACCTTCTGCAACAGCTTGGGGTTTTTATGCTCGAACCGGCTCTGCGCATCCTTAAAGACGTCTTTGGCTACGACAGCTTTCGCGGGCGTCAGGGTGCGATTATTGAGCGCGTGGCCAGTGGCGGCGATGCCCTGGTTCTGATGCCCACCGGCGGCGGTAAGTCGCTGTGTTTTCAAGTGCCAGCCTTGCTGCGTCCGGGTTTGGCCGTGGTGGTTTCGCCGTTGATTGCCTTGATGGAAGATCAGGTCGCCACCCTCGACGAACTGGGTGTGGCCGCCGTAGCGCTGAACTCCACCCTGAGCGCCGCCGAGCAACGGCAAATCGCCGACCGCATCCGCCGCAATGAAATCAAGCTGCTCTACGTGGCTCCCGAGCGCCTGGTGCAGCCGCGCATGCTGGAGTTTCTCCAGGACTTGGATATCGCCCTGTTTGCCATCGACGAAGCGCACTGCGTATCGCAATGGGGCCACGACTTCCGCCCGGAATACCTGCAACTGGGCCAGCTTGCCGAACTCTTCCCCCATGTGCCGCGCATTGCCCTGACCGCCACAGCGGACATGCGTACCCGCGAAGAAATCGTTACCCGCCTGCACCTGCAAAACGCCGAACGTTTTCTTTCCAGCTTTGACCGGCCGAATATTTTCTATCGCATCGTGCCCAAAGAGCAGCCGCGCAAGCAGTTGCTGGCCTTTCTTAAAGAGCGCAAGGGCGATGCCGGTATCGTGTACTGCCTGTCGCGCAAAAAGGTTGAAGAGGTTGCCGCGTTTCTCAGTGCCGAAGGCTTTCCGGCGTTGCCGTACCACGCCGGGTTGCCATACGAAACACGCGGGGCTAACCAGAAGCGCTTCCTCAACGAGGAAGGCTTGATCATGGTGGCGACCATTGCCTTTGGTATGGGCATCGATAAGTCCAACGTGCGCTTTGTCGCCCACTTGGACCTGCCGAAATCCCTGGAAGCCTATTACCAGGAAACCGGTCGCGCCGGCCGTGACGGTTTGCCGGCCAATGCCTGGATGGCCTACGGCCTGCAAGACGTGATCACACTAAAACAGATGCTGCAGAGCTCCGAAGGCGACGAGCGCCATAAACGCCTGGAGCAGCACAAGCTGGACGCCATGCTGGCCCTGTGTGAGCAGATTGGCTGCCGGCGCCAGGCGTTGTTGCGCTACTTCGACGAAGAGCTGCCGGCGCCTTGTGGGCACTGCGATAACTGCGTCGACAACGTGCAAACCTGGGACGCCACCGAGCCGGCACGCCAGGCCTTGTCGGCGATATTCCGCAGCGGTCAGCGTTATGGCGTTGGTCATCTGGTGGACGTATTGCTGGGCAAAGAAAACGAAAAAGTGCGCAGCAGCGGTCATCAGCACCTGAGCGTATTCGGCATGGGCAAGGCCCTTAGCGAAGGCGAGTGGCGCTCACTGTTCCGCCAACTGGTGGCGCGTGGTTTGGCTGATGTCGACCTGGAAGGCTATGGCGGCCTACGCCTGACCGAAAGCTGCCGGCCCTTGCTGCGCGGCGAAGTGTCCCTGGAACTGCGTCGCGACCTGAAACCGCAGCTGGCGGCGAAAAGCGCCTCTTCTGGCGGCAGCTCAGCCAGCCAACTGGTGCGTGCCGACGAGCGCGAACAATGGGAAGCCTTGCGCGCCCTGCGGCGCAAACTGGCGGAAGAACATGCGGTGCCGCCGTACGTTATTTTCCCCGACTCCACACTGCTGGAAATGCTCCGCAGCCAGCCTGGCTCCATGGCGGAAATGGCCGAGGTCAGCGGCGTTGGTGCGCGCAAACTGGAACGCTATGGCAAAGCCTTCCTCGAAGTGCTCAGCGGTGCGGCGGAAATTGCCCCGGTGGTGGTCGATGTACGCCACGAACTGGTCAGCCTCGCCCGCGCCGGCATGACCCCGCAACAAATCGCCGGCCAGCTCAAATGCACCGAGAAAAACGTCTACTCACTGCTTGCTGAAGCCATTACCCGTCAGCAGATATCCCTGGAACAGGCGTTGGACCTGCCGGCCGAACTGCTCGGTGAAATTCAGGACGCCTTTCTTGACGCCGACGGCGAGTTGCCCGCCGTGGCTGCTATTGCCGAACAGTTCGCCGGCCGCGTGCCAGAGGGGGTGCTGTATTGCGTGAGGGCGGCGTTGCAGGCGGAATTCGAAGTCTGAGAAACCGCATTTTTAGAGCGCACTGGGCGTGTTTAGGGCGTTGTGGCCGTGATTGCGCGCCCACAAAGCGCTTTTGCCGGGCTGCGCAAAGCCTGGCGTATCGTTAAACTCCCTGCCTTGAGACTCAAGGTAGTGCCCATGCCAAACCGTTTTTTCGCCACCGTAGTGCTGTTGCTTCTTTCAACGCTGGTTGGCGCCGAATCCATTTCTTATACCCGCGATGTACAACCCATCCTCACCGAGAAGTGCGTGGCCTGCCATGCCTGCTACGACGCGCCGTGCCAGTTAAACCTGGGCAGCGCCGAAGGGGTTTCCCGTGGGGCAAGCAAAACGCCGGTGTATGACGGTGCGCGTACCGCGGCGGTGGATACCAGCCGT
>NZ_JBBNAH010000662.1:0-2966 GCF_037994325.1 Pseudomonas sp. | reverse complement strand
CCCTCAGGGTTGTTGAACAGGCGAATGGCAATAAAGTGCGGGTGCTCGCTCATGTCGAACCAATGACGGGTGCCGGCGGGCACCGAGATCAGGTCGTTTTTTTCGCAGAGCACGGCGTACACGTAGTCGTCGATATGCAGGGTAAACAAGCCACGGCCCGCAACGAAAAAACGTACTTCGTCTTCGGCATGCTGATGCTCGTCGAGAAACTTGGCGCGCAGTTCGGCTTTTTGCGGGTGGTCGTCGCTCAGGCTGATCACGTCCACCGTCACATAACCGCGCTCGGCCATCAGCTTGTCGATTTGCGGTTTATAGGCGGCGATCACTTCATCCTGGCTAGCGCCCGGAGCGAGCGGCGTGACAGCTTGCCAGCGCTCAAAACGCACGCCGACGGCGGCCAGGGTGCTGGTGATGTCTTCCACATGGTTGAGGACTTTGTTGGGGATTTCCGGGGATGACACGGCGAATACGCTGAGGCTGCTCATCGCTTGCTCCTTAACGGGAAGTGCCGAGGGCGCGCATTTTCAGCTCGCACTCGAACAAGAATTCAAAGGCTTCAACTTGGCGCAAGGCATCGCTCATCTGCGCGCCCCAGGTGTACAGGCCGTGGCCGCGAATCAAGTAGCCGACGCACTCGGGATGCTGCTCCAGCCAGGGCTGAACCTTGGCGGCCAGGCGAGCGATGTCTTGATCATTGTCGAAAATCGGCACCCGCACCCGGGATTCATGGGTGGTGGTGCCGGTAAAGGCTTTTTGCAGTTCGTAATCTTCAAACACCAGCTCACTGGCGGCAGTAGCACGCGATATAACGGTAGCGTTAACCGAATGGGTGTGCAGCACCGCGCCGATGTCGGCGCGCCATTGGTACAACTGGGTGTGCAGCAGGGTTTCGGCTGAAGGCTTTTTGCCCGGTTCCAGACTGTTGCCCTGCAGGTCAGTGGCCAGCACGTCGTCGCGGCCCAGTTGGCCTTTGTGCTTGCCGGAAACGGTGAGCAACGCTTCGCTGGCTGACAGCCGCGCCGAGTAGTTGCTGCTGGTGGCTGGCGACCAGCCACGGCCATAGAGAAAACGTCCTGCGGCGATAATCTCGTCGGCCAATCTTTCGCGGCTCATGCCCGCTCCTTTTCTAAATCGGGGTGTTGCAAGGGTGGCTGTGCGAGGTTGCGGGCGTTGTCGCTTGGCAAACGCATGGCGATGATAACGGCTGCCGCGCCAGCGGCAAGGCTGGCGATGGCAAAGGTCCAGGCTGGGCCAAGGCTGTTCCAGCTATAGCCGGAATACAGCGCGCCCAAAGCTCCGCCGATGCCGGCCAAGGCGGCATACAGCGCTTGGCCCTGGCCTTGTTGGTTGGCACCAAAACTGCGCTGCACAAAGTGAATGGCGGCGGCGTGAAAACTGCCAAAGGTGGCGGCGTGCATCACCTGCGCCAGCAGTAGCACCGGCAAATGTTCGGCAAAATTACCCAGCAGCAACCAACGCAAAGCCGCTAGTGCAAAGCTGGCCATCAGCACCTGGCGCAGGGAAAAACGCTGAAGAATGCGCGCCATCAACAAAAACATCAGCACCTCAGCCACTACGCCCAAGGCCCACAGCTGGCCGATAAAACCGCGGGCATAGCCCAGGGCTTCCAAGTGCAAGGTGAGAAAGGTGTAGTAAGGCCCGTGGCTCAGTTGCATCAGGCCGATGCACAGGTAAAAGGCCAATACGCCGGGTTGCCGCAATTGCTGAAGAAACCCGCCAACAGCGCCATGGTTCTCGCGCACATAAGGCTGGGCATTGGGCACCCAGCCGCTGCTGATAACAATGCCGACCATAATGCCGATCAGCGCCAGCGGGTAAATATCCAGGCTGAGCCACTCGAACAGCTTGCCCAGCACTGCCACGCAGACGATAAAGCCAATGCTGCCCCACAAACGGATCTGGCTATAACGCGCCGCCTGCTCGCGCAAATGCGCCAGGGTAATGACCTCAAACTGCGGCAATACCGCATGCCAGAAGAACGCATGCAACGCCATGATCAACGCCAGCCAGGCGTAACTCTTACTGATAAAAATCAGGCTAAAACACAGCAAGGTCGAGGCCGCGCCAAAGCGCACAATCGCCAGGCGTTTGCCGGTGCGATCACCTATCCAGCCCCACAAATTCGGCGCGACGCAGCGCATTAGCATGGGAATGGCCACCAGCTCGCCAATACGCGCCGGGGAAAAACCCAAATGATGGAAGTACAAGGCCAGAAACGGCGCCGTCGCCCCGAGCAGGGCGAAGTAAAAGAAGTAAAAGCTGGAAAGGCGCCAGTACGGTAGAGGGCTCGCCATGGCGCTTACTGCCCCAGGGCGAGCGACGGGCTCACAGCTGGCCCAGTACCGGCGTGCTGACCTGCACGTCGGCGTTTTGCCCACGGTTGCGCAGCAGGTGGTCGAGCAACACGATGGCCATCATTGCTTCGGCAATCGGCGTCGCGCGAATGCCTACACACGGGTCGTGGCGGCCTTTGGTGATCACATCCTGCGGCTGGCCAGCGACATCAATCGACTGCCCCGGCGTGGTGATGCTGGAGGTGGGCTTCAACGCCAAGTGGGCAATGATCGGCTGGCCAGAGGAGATGCCGCCCAAAATGCCCCCCGCGTTATTGCTGAGGAAACCTTGCGGCGTCAGCTCATCGCGGTGCTCGGTGCCACGCTGGGCCACGCAGGCAAAACCAGCGCCGATTTCCACGCCTTTTACCGCGTTGATGCTCATCAGCGCGTGGGCCAGGTCGGCGTCCAGGCGATCGAAAATCGGCTCGCCCAGGCCCGGCATAACGCCGTCAGCCACCACGGTAATTTTTGCGCCAACCGAGTCTTGGTCACGGCGCAGTTGGTCCATATAGGCTTCCAGCTCGGGCACTTTGCTCGGGTTGGGGCAGAAGAAGGCGTTGTCTTCGACGCTGTCCCAGGTTTGGAACGGGATTTCGATCGGCCCCAGTT
>NZ_JBBNAH010000661.1:0-10819 GCF_037994325.1 Pseudomonas sp. | reverse complement strand
TATAAAGGGCCACTTACTCAGTAAGTGGCCCTTTTTTGTTGCCTGGCGTTTTTGTTCACGCATAACTCTTTGATAAAAAAGAAATTAACGGTTGACACAAACGCCTTGAACTGTAGAATTGCCGGCGCGGGATGGAGCAGTCTGGTAGCTCGTCGGGCTCATAACCCGAAGGTCGTCGGTTCAAATCCGGCTCCCGCAACCAAACATTTAAAGGCCACTTGGAAACAAGTGGCCTTTTGTGTTTCTGGCGTTTGGACTTTGCCATCGCCCTCCCTTCTCTGCGTTCGTTCTCTATATAAAGAACACGAGGCAAGCAGGCAGTCAGTCGCTTGGCTTGACCACTGGCCCGCAATGCACCACTACTAAGAAACCACCAGGATGTGCAAACCGGTTGCTCCGCGACGCAACGCAGCTGATCATTGCCGGGCTCGTTCGCCATAGGGAGTCATGCATGCTTTACCCAGGACCGCATTGCGCTTCGCGACCCACCCCCGCTGCCCAATTTTTGCCCGCTGGCCTATCGGCTTCCCGTCCCGTTTTCGAGGTGCCGAATGCGCGCTAATCCGCCAGATGCCCATAACCCACCGGCGTCCGACGTGCATCCATCACGCCTGTTGTGGATGGAGCGCCTCAGCACCTACCGCCAGCCGATCGGCCTGGCCGTTACCCTGCTGCTATTTGCCATTGCCCTGTTGGCCTGCCGACACCTGATTCAAGACCTCGACCCCGACTCCCTGCGCGAATCCGTGCTCAGCGTGCCGAAAAGTGCCCTGCTCGGCGCCCTGGCCGCGACCGTGGTCGGCTTTATTATCTTGCTCGGCTATGAATGGTCGGCCAGTCGCTTCGCCGATGTGAAGTTGCCGTTGCCCGCCCTGGCGTTTGGCGGCTTTAACGCCTTCGCCATCGGCAACGCCATTGGCCTGTCGATGCTGTCTGGCGGCTCGGTGCGCTATCGCTTGTATGCCCGCCATGGCCTGGGCCCGGCAGAAGTAGCGCGCATGACCTTGTTTGCCAGCCTGTCGCTCGGTTGCGCACTGCCGATTCTCGCGGCACTGGCCACCCTCAGCGATTTGAGCGCAGCCGCCACTGCCCTGCGTTTGCCCGCCGGCTTACTGGCCGCCATTGCGCTCGCCCTGCTGCTGGGTTGCGGCGCGCTGCTGGTGGCTATCAGCCGACGTCGCCTGGCGGAACAGCCGATCCCCAACAACCTGCTGATTCAGTTTGGCCGCCGCACCTTGCGCGTGCCGGGCCTGCGCCTGGCGGCGCTGCAATTGCTGATTACCGCGCTGGACGTCGCCGCCGCTGCCACCGTGCTGTATCTCTTGTTGCCGGAAGCGCCGCCGTTTGGCGCCTTCCTGTTGGTTTACCTGTTGGCCCTGGCTGCCGGTGTACTCAGCCATGTACCCGGCGGTGTCGGCGTGTTTGAAGCGGTGCTGCTGGCCGCTTTCGCTGATCAGCTGGGCAGTGCGCCTTTGGCCGCGGCGCTGCTGTTGTACCGTTTGATCTATGTGGTGCTGCCGCTCCTGGTCGCCTGCCTGTTGCTGCTGTGCAACGAAGCCTATCGCCTGATCGTCAAGCATCAGGCCGTGCGCGTTGCTTCCGGCTTGGCCGCGCCGGTGCTGGCGTTGTTGGTGTTTATTTCCGGCGTGGTGCTGCTGTTTTCTGGCGCGACCCCGGCCATCGATTCGCGCATTGAAGACCTTGGTTTCCTTATTCCCCATCGCCTGATTGACGCTTCGCATCTGGGCGCCAGTCTGATTGGCGTGCTCTGCCTGCTGCTGGCGCAGGGCCTGCGCCGGCGCCTGTCGGCGGCCTGGGTGCTGACCATGGTGCTATTGCTGGTTGGCGCATTGCTGTCGCTGATGAAGGGCTTTGACTGGGAAGAAGCCACGTTGCTGACCCTCACCGCCAGCCTGCTGGCTGTGTTCCGCCGCTCGTTCTACCGCCCGAGCCGCTTGCTGGAATTGCCGTTTTCTTCGGTCTACTTGGTGGCGGCGTTGTGCGTATTGGGCGCTTCAATCTGGCTGATGTTTTTCGCTTACCAAGACGTGCCCTACGGTCATGAGCTGTGGTGGCAATTCGCGTTGGATGCCGGTGCGCCCCGTGCACTGCGCTCAGCCCTGGGCAGCGCCTTGCTGCTGGTGATCGTGGTGCTGACTTGGTTGCTGCGTACCGAGCCACCGGAAATTCGCCTGCCCGATGAGGCGGAGCTGGACACCGCCGCACGCATCATCAGCGCCTCCGACCAACCCGACGGCGGCCTGGCCCTGACCGGCGATAAGGCGTTGCTGTTTCACCAGGGCGATGACGCGTTTTTGATGTACGCCCGCCGTGGCCGCAGCATGATTGCCCTGTACGACCCCATCGGCCCAGCGCAGCAACGCGCTGAGTTGATCTGGCAATTCCGCGACCTGTGCGACCTGCACCATGCGCGGCCAGTGTTCTACCAAGTGCGCGCGGAGAACCTGCCCTTCTATATGGACATCGGTCTCACCGCCCTCAAGCTCGGTGAAGAAGCCCGCGTTGACCTGCGCGCGTTCGATCTGGAAGCCAAGGGCAAGGAAATGAAGGACCTGCGCTACACCTGGAACCGTGGCGGGCGCGATGGTCTGGCATTGGAAATCTTTGAAGCCGGCGCCGCACCGATGGAGGAGCTGCAAGCCATCTCAGCAGCCTGGGTCGAGGGCAAAAACGTACGGGAGAAAGGCTTCTCCCTTGGCCGCTTTACCCCGGAGTACCTCAAGCGTTTCCGCATTGCGGTGATTCGTTTCGAGGGCCGCGCGGTCGCCTTTGCCAACTTGCTGGAAACCCAAAGCACGGAACTGGCCAGCCTGGATCTGATGCGCGCCCACCCCGAGGCGCCCAAGCTGACCATGGAATTTCTGATGCTCGGCCTGATCCTGCATTACAAGGCCGCTGGCTACAGCCGCTTCAGCCTGGGCATGGTGCCCTTGTCTGGCCTGCAACCGCGGCGTGGCGCGCCACTGACCCAACGCCTGGGCGCCATGGTCTTCCGCCGCGGTGAGCAGTTGTATAACTTCCAGGGCCTACGCCGCTTTAAAGATAAATTCCAGCCCGACTGGGAACCGCGCTACATGGCTGTACCGGCCGGGCTCGACCCGCTGGTAGCCCTGGCTGACACCGCCGCCCTTATTGCAGGTGGCCTGACAGGATTGGTGAAACGCTGATGATTCGACGCTTCTGGCGGCCGCTATTGGTCGCACTCTTGGTGACAGGCGTGGCGGTTGCCGCCCTGCTGTACAAACGCGGCGGCAACCTGCCAACCGTGGAGCATTTGCAACTGAGCGACGGCAGCGCCCTGACCCGAGTCGTACCTGGCAGCGCCGCCAAGGCCCAGGTGGCCATTGGCGTGCCGCCCGATATGTTGCTCACTGACGCGCAGTTGCTCGCTATCAGCCGCGACAGCCATGCTCAGGTGGTGCAGTTCAGCCTCGACAGCAAAGACTGCGCCGTGCAACAAAAACGCCTGCAAGACAGCCTCGCGCAACTGGCCGGTCCCGCCACCTTGGTAGCCGGTATTGGCCCCGGCGCGACGCTGGCGTGGAACTGGCTGGCCGGCCAGAACAACGACCAAGCCAAAGCCCTGTCGGTGGATTTCTCCATTGAAAAGCCCGACTGCCCGCAGCCAGCCAAAGCCACCCATGGCCATTGGGTCGCCGCCTGGAACGATAACCCTGACGACCCCAGCGCCGCCTTTGCCCGCGAACAAAGCAATGGCGTAACTAGCATCAGCGACTACGACACCACCCTGCCGCAGGTGCTGGACAAAGAACTGCGCAACCTGCTGCAAGGTGAAAGCGATGCCATGCCCGTGGTCGAAGTCCCGGCCATAGACCCCGACAATGCGTCTGATACCGTCAGCTTGTTCTACTCCGGCGATGGTGGCTGGCGCGACCTGGATCGCGACGTGGCCGAGGAAATGGCCAAACGCAATTACCCCGTAGTCGGCATCGATGCCTTGCGTTACTACTGGCAGCACAAGAGCCCGGAACAGAGCGCGGTCGACCTGGCCAAGCTGATGAAGCTGTACCAAGACAAATGGGGCGCAAAGAATTTTGTGCTGATCGGCTATTCGTTTGGTGCTGACGTATTACCCGCCATCTACAACCGCCTGACACCGGCTGCACAGCAGCAAGTGCGCGGCATTCAGCTGATTGCCCTGGCCCGCAGCGGTAGCTTTGAAATCGAAGTGCAGGGCTGGCTCGGCACCGCTGGCAAAGAAGCCGCCACCGGCCCGGAAGTGGCGCGCCTGCCGGCGGCCAAAGTGCTGTGCGTGTATGGCAAAGACGAGGTCAGCGAAAGCGGCTGTACCGAAGCCACCACCGTTGGCGAAAAACTGGAACTGCCCGGCGGCCATCACTTTGACGAAGACTACCCAGCCCTCGCCGCCCGCCTGATCAAAGACATCGAAAAGCGCCCCGAGCCATAACAACCATCGTCGTCCCCGCGCAGGTGGGAATGACGGCGGGCAGCGGGTCATGGCCTGCGGCACACAGTGCTAGAGTCTGCTTCTAACCCGCCCTAGAGCGGGCATCTAGCAGAAGGAAATCCTGATGAGTTGGAAAAACACCGAGTCCCGCTACGGTAGCGCCAGCATTACGTTGCACTGGCTGATGGTGATTTTGCTGGCGGCGGTTTACGCCTGTATTGAACTGCGCGGTCTGTTTCCCAAAGACAGCGTGGAACGCGATCTGATGAAGCAATTGCACTTTATGCTCGGCCTCAGCGTGTTTGTGCTGGTATGGCTGCGTCTGTTCCTGCGCGCGACAAGTCCGACGCCACGTATAGAACCCACCCCACCAGCGTGGCAAATGCTGCCCGCCAAGCTGATGCACCTGGCGCTTTACCTGTTGATGATTGGCTTACCGTTCGCGGGCTGGTTGATCTTGAGCGCAGCCGGCAAACCGGTGCCGTTCTTTGGTCTGGAGTTGCCGCCCTTGGTGGACAAAAACCCTGACCTGGCCAAGCAGATCAAGGAATGGCATGAGCTCGGCGGCTCAGTGGGTTACTGGCTGATTGGCCTGCATGCCGTGGCCGGCATAGCGCATCACTATGTGATCCGCGATAACACCTTGCTGCGTATGTTGCCGCGTAGAGGCTGAGGCACCGCGCACCAACGCGATCCCCCCATAAATCCCTTGGTGCGCACAGCACACCCTACGGCCTTCTATAGGCTTTGGATCAACGCACGACTGCTCTTTGGGTGTGCTGCGCGCACCTGCGGTTTCCCCATGGTGCGCACGGTATTGACCCTACGTATTCGAGATCAAATCTCGACCTGCGTACCCAACTCAATCACTCGGTTCAATGGCAGGTTGAAGAAGCGCAAGTTGCCGTTGGCGTTTTTCAGCAGAAAGGCGAACAGCAGTTCGCGCCAACGCGCCATGCCCACCAATTTGGTGGAGATGATGGTTTCGCGGCTTAAGAAGTAGGTGGTGCGCATCGGGCTGAAGTCGAGGTCTTCCAGGTGGCACAAGCCCAAGGCGCCGGGCACGTCGGTCTCGTCCATAAAGCCGAAGTGCAGCACTACGCGGTAGAAGCCTTCGCCAAAGGCATCCACCTCAAACCGCCGCTCGTTGGGTACGCGCGGCTCGTCTTCGTTCATGACCGTCAGCAGCACCACGGTTTCGTGCAGTACCTGGTTGTGTAGCAGGTTATGCAACAGCGCATGGGGCACCGCATCGGCGCGCGCGGTAAGGAACACCGCGGTGCCCTGCACCCGATGTGGCGGCTGTACGCGGATGCTGCTGATAAACAGCGGCAGCGGAATGGCGCTTTCGTCGAGGCGGTCGACCAACAACTGGCGACCGCGCTTCCAAGTGGTCATCAGAATAAACAGCGCGGTACCAGCCACGACCGGGAAGGCGCCGCCCTGCAATACCTTGGGCAGGTTGGCGGCAAAGAACAGGCTGTCGACCAGAAAGAACGCCAGCAGCATCGGCACCGAAGCCCATGGTGACCAGCGCCACAGCAATAGCACCACGGCAGACGCCAGCAAGGTGTCGATCAGCATGGTGCCCGTCACCGCCACGCCGTAGGCGGCAGCCAGGGCGCTGGATGATTCAAAGCCCAGCACCAGCAAGACCACACCGACCATCAGCGTCCAGTTCACCGCGCCGATGTAAATCTGCCCTTGCTCATGGCTGGAGGTGTGCTGAATAAACATAAGCGGCACATAGCCTAACTGGATCGCCTGACGTGTCAGCGAGAACGCACCGGAGATCACCGCTTGTGAAGCAATGATGGTGGCTAAGGTCGACAGCAAAATCATCGGCAGCAACGCCCAGCTCGGCGCCAGCAAGTAGAAAGGGTTACGCGCCGCTTCCGGGTTTTCCAGCAGCAAGGCACCTTGGCCGAAGTAGTTCAAGGCCAAGCCGGGCAACACCAGCACAAACCAGGCCCGGGCAATTGGCTTGCGGCCGAAGTGGCCCATATCGGCGTACAACGCTTCCGCGCCGGTCAGTGACAACACCACGGCACCGAGAATGGTGATGCCAATGCCAGGGTGGGAAATAAAGAAGTTAACAGCCCAGTAGGGGTTTAGCGCATGCAGCACTTCCGGGTGCTGCAAGATGCCGTAAATGCCCAAGGCACTCAGGGCACTAAACCAAGTGAGCATGATCGGGCCGAAGAAAATGCCGATGCGGGTGGTGCCGTGCTTCTGAATCAAGAACAGGGCAACCAGCACCACCAACGATAACGGCACCACCCAGTGGTCGATGCCGTCAAAGGCCAGCTCCAAGCCTTCCACCGCCGACAATACCGAGATGGCCGGGGTGATCATGCTGTCGCCGTAGAACAGCGCGGCGCCAAACAGGCCAAGCAGCACCAACACATTGCGCAGTTTGGGATAGTCATGGGCGGCGCGACGGGCCAGCGCGGTCAGGGCCATTACCCCGCCTTCGCCCTGGTTATCGGCACGCAGCATAAACAGCACGTACTTGAGCGACACCACCCAGAACAGCGACCAGAAGATCAGCGAGAGAATGCCCAGCACGCCATCGTGGTTGGCCTGCACCCCGTAATGCGGGGAGAACACTTCTTTAAGGGTGTACAGCGGGCTGGTACCAATATCCCCAAACACGACGCCAACCGCAGCAACCATCAGGCTGATGGTTGATGACTTGCCTGCCGAACCGCCAGCCTCGGCAGAATGCGCTTTGGACATGCACTAAGCTCCTGAAAAAGATCGAGGCCCACCTATGTGTGGCGACCACGCAAACAGGCCGGCTTTATACCTGATATTGCCGGCCCTAAGAATCAGTTTTACGCCATGTTTCAGACCACTTGATCGTCGACTGACTACGCTGTCCTCAGCAGGTAGCGCCGCCCAGAGCATAGCTGACGGCTCACCTGCCGGATGGAGGCTGGTCAAGCGCACGACCTGCCGCTAGAATTGCGCACTTTTTGACCAGAGGCACCCCAAGGTGCCCGTCTAAACGCCTGAGGTTCACCATGTCCACCGTCGCCACGCCGAAAGTCGGCTTCGTCTCCCTGGGTTGCCCCAAGGCACTCGTCGATTCCGAACGCATCCTCACCCAGTTGCGTATGGAAGGTTACGAAGTCGTCGCGACCTACCAGGACGCCGACGTAGTGGTGGTTAACACCTGCGGTTTTATCGACACGGCCAAAGCCGAATCGTTGGAAGTGATTGGTGAAGCCCTGGCCGAAAACGGCAAAGTGATTGTCACCGGCTGCATGGGCGTGGAAGAAAGTGCCATCCGCAACGTGCACCCCAGCGTGCTGGCGGTGACCGGCCCGCAGCAATATGAGCAAGTGGTTAACGCCGTGCACGCCGCTGCACCGCCCAATCTGAACCACAACCCTCTGATCGATCTGGTGCCGCCGCAAGGCATCAAACTCACCCCGCGCCACTACGCCTACCTGAAGATTTCCGAAGGCTGCAACCACAGCTGCAGCTTTTGCATTATTCCGTCCATGCGCGGCAAGCTGGTCAGCCGCCCGGTGGGTGAAGTGCTCAGCGAAGCCGAGCGCTTGGTTAAAGCCGGGGTTAAAGAGCTGCTGGTGATTTCCCAAGACACCAGCGCCTATGGCGTTGATGTGAAGTACAAAACCGACTTCTGGAATGGCCAGCCGGTAAAAACCCGCATGCTGGAACTCTGCGAAGCGCTGAGCAGCATGGGCGTGTGGGTCCGCTTGCACTACGTGTACCCGTACCCGAACGTCGACGACGTCATTCCATTGATGGCCGCTGGCAAAATCCTGCCGTATCTGGATATCCCCTTCCAACACGCCAGCCCGAAAATCCTCAAAGCTATGAAGCGTCCGGCCTTTGAAGACAAAACCCTGGCGCGCATCAAAAAATGGCGCGAGCAGTGCCCTGAACTGATCATCCGCTCGACCTTTATTGTCGGCTTCCCTGGTGAAACCGAAGAAGATTTCCAATACCTGCTCAACTGGCTGACCGAAGCCCAGCTCGACCGTGTTGGCTGCTTCCAGTACTCACCAGTAGAAGGCGCGCCAGCCAACCTGCTGGACGCCGAAGTCGTGCCAGACGACGTTAAACAATCGCGCTGGGACCGCTTTATGGAGCACCAGCAAGCCATCAGCGCCGCGCGCTTGCAGCTGAAAATCGGCAAAGAAATTGAAGTGCTGATCGACGAAGTGGATGAGCAAGGCGCCATAGGCCGCAGCTTCTTTGACGCGCCGGAAATCGACGGCCGCGTGTATGTCGACAGCGACCAAGACCTCAAGCCAGGTGACAAGGTGATGTGCCGCGTGACCGATGCCGATGAGTACGACCTCTGGGCCGAAACGCTCTGATCAAACAGCCCCGCCGATGCGGGGCTTTTTTATGGTCTAAGCCGCGCCCCGTAGGGTGTGCTACGCGCACCAAGCGATTTACGCGTGAACGCTACGGTGCGCAATTATTCGCAGGTGTTTGGCCCTGCGCCGCGTATAAGCCAAACACCCAGACACTGCATCGCCAGGAGCCCTGTATGTCGCTGCGCTTAACCCTTCCGTCATTCCTCGCTCTGTCTTTGGCACTAGTCTGCCAAACCGCCCTCGCCGGCCCACTGCTGGACAAAATCAAAGAGCGCCGCGCCGAGCGTCAGCCAGATAGTGCGACCACTGCGCCTCTGGAGTTACCCGCTGGCGCTACGCTGATCACAGACCTGGCTTACGGCCCCGCCGCCCGCGAGCGCATGGACGTTTATCTACCCAAACAAGCCAGCAATGCCCCGGTGATTTTTATGGTGCATGGCGGTGCCTGGAGAACGGGCGATAAAGAGGCCCAGCAAGTGGTGGCCAACAAGGTCAGCCGCTGGGTAAGCCAGGGTTTTATCTTGGTGTCCGCCAACTACCCGCTGCTGCCGGAAAGCAAACCGCTGCAACAGGCCGAAGAAGTTGCCAAAGCATTGGCCATGACCCAAGCCAAAGCGCCCAGCTGGGGTGGCTCGGCCAATCATGTAATCGTTATGGGCCACTCTGCGGGCGCCCATCTGGTGGCTCTGTTGGCCGCTTCGCCGACGCTGGCAGCCGCCCAAGGCGCCAAACCCTGGCTCGGTACCGTGGCCCTGGATAGCGCTGCGCTGGATGTGGAAAAGATCATGCAAGCGCGGCATATGCGCTTCTACGACCAAGCCTTTGGCGACGATCCAGCCTACTGGCAACAGACCTCGCCCAACTATGTGTTGGCTAACGGCGCTGCGCCGATCCTCGCGGTGTGCTCCACGCGCCGCGAGGTGGCCTGCGAACAGGCGCAGCTATTTGCCAACCATGGCGGCGCGGTAGGCGTAAGCATTAGCGTGCTCAAGCAGGACATGAGCCACAAGGAAATCAACCAACTGCTCGGCACGCCAGGCGCCTACACCGATGCCGTGGAAGCCTTTATGGCCAGCCTGGACATTGATGTCGCCAAGCGTTTGCACCGTTAGTAACGCCGCCGGCGATGAAGGCTGTCGTTGTCTGCTGATCACGCCCACACTGGACGAGCGCTACGTTTGGCGCCAGACAACGAGGTGACGTGTGGATAAAAGCTCTTGGTACGCACAATTTGCTAAGGCCGCCGCACGCTTTTGCGGCAGGCCACCGGTATTTGCCATCGCCATTGGCGTGATTGCGCTATGGATCGTCACCGGCCCACTGTTTCACTACAGCGACACCTGGCAATTGGTGATCAACACCGGCACCACCATCGTCACTTTTCTGATGGTTTTCCTTATCCAAAACACGCAAAACCGCGACACCCAAGCGATTCAGATCAAGCTCGACGAGCTGATCCGCGTGACCCAGGGCGCCCATAACGCGCTGTTGGATCTGGAAGAACTGGACGACCGCAAGCTGGAACTGTTTCGCCGTAAGTACCAAGCGCTGGCCAGTGATGCGCGGAGCAAACTAGTCCTCGGCACCCTGGACACCGACACGCCCGAGGCCTAAAAAGGCCGAAAAGCAGGGCCGGCAGCTGCGGGCGTTGTTACAATGCCCGCCCATTACGTTTCCCGGCCCTTGTCATGACAGACCCCATTCGCCTTTCCAAACGCCTGATCGAAGTGATCGGCTGCTCGCGTCGTGAGGCCGAGTTGTATATCGAGGGCGGCTGGGTAACGGTGGATGGCGAGGTGGTCGACGAGCCGCAATTCAAAGTGACCGAGCAAACCGTGGCGTTGTTGCCCGACGCGGTTCTGACCGCGCCGGAGCCCGTGACCATTTTGTTTCATCAAACGCCCGAACTGGATATCGACGGCGCCCATGCGCTGATCAGCCCAGCCACCCTATCTGCCGAACACCGCTTTGGTACTCACCCACTCAAGGGCCATTTCCTGCGCTTGAACAG
>NZ_JBBNAH010000660.1:0-1976 GCF_037994325.1 Pseudomonas sp. | reverse complement strand
GTAGTGGCCGATAAAAAAGTGCAGGCGTTCGGTCACTGAGCCGGGGCTCATAAAGGCTTCAAAAATCTTCTCCACGGCATCGACCTGGTAGCCGGTTTCTTCCTCGGCTTCGAGGCGAATGCGCTCTTCTGGGCTGGCGTCGTCCAGCAGCCCGGCGGCGGTTTCGATCAGGTAGCCGTCGTGGCCGGTGACGTAGCAGGGGATACGAAATTGCCGGGTGAGGATTACCGTGCGCTGTTCCAGGTTGTACAGCAGGATGGTTGCGCCGTCGCCACGGTCATACACCTCACGCACTTGGTGCTGCCAACTGCCGTCTTGGCGTTGCAGTTCAAATTCGACTTTTTTCAGCACATACCAGTTATCCGAGAGCAGGTGCTGGGCGAGGATGCGTACGTTGCGATTGGCCATGGCGGCGCCTCTGTTCAATGTGTGTAATTTCGTGCAGTATCGTGCAACTTCGTGAAGAGAATCGGCGATGCTGACGAGCAAACGCAAGCAATTTTTGCTGGACTGCCTTAACCGCGACGGCCAGTTACTGGCCAAGCCGCTCAGTGAGGAATTGGGCGTTTCCGAAGACACCATTCGCCGCGACCTGCGGGAAATGGCCAAGGAAGGCTTGTTAACACGTGTGCATGGCGGCGCCTTGCCGGCCTCTGCGGCCATGGGCGATTTACCCACCCGTGAGGGCATTTTCCCCGACCAGAAAGCCGCCCTCGGCCGCGCCGCCGCCAAGCGCGTGCAGCCCGGCCAAGTGCTGATACTCGACGGTGGCACCACTTGCATCCAGGTCGCGCGGCACTTGCCACTGACGCTATCGGCCACGGTGGTCACCCACAGCCCGTCCATCGCTGTGGAGCTGAGCGAGCATGTGAATATCGAAGTGTTGATGCTTGGCGGCCGCCTGTTCCGCCACTCCATGGTCGGCACCGGCGCCGCCACCCTGGAAGCCATCGGCCGTATACGGGCGGACCTGTACTTTATGGGCGTGTGCAGCGTGCATAGCACGGCAGGGCTAACCACTGGCGACTACGAAGAAGCAGTGATCAAACGCGCGTTGTGCCATGCCTCGGCGGAAACCATTGTGCTGGCTTCTGCGGAAAAGCTGGCCACGGCGTCGCCTTACCAAGTGGTGGGGTGGGCAGAAATCAGTGGCCTGATCGTGCCGGCCGATGCACCGGCGAAGGTGTTGGCGGGGTTTCGTAAGCACGGGGTGCAGGTTTACAAAGCGTGAGCTTCGGCGCAGCGCAGCTCCGTCGCCACCCTGACGAGCTGTCTTCAGCGCTGGCCAATACCCTGGAACAGCTGCGGCCATAGCGCCCGTGGCAGGTCATGGGCCATGTCTGGCACCAAGTGTAACGTGGCCCCGGCAATGGCCCGGGCAATCGCTCTGCCTCCGGCGGGGCGCACCAACTTGTCGGCTAAGCCATGAATCACCACCGTCGGGGCGCGCACACGTTTGCAGTGCGGCCTTAAGTCACCGCTGCCAAGCACCGCCGCGAACTGCCGGGCCGTGGCTTTAAAGTCGGCGCCACGGGCAATTTGCAGGCGAATCAAGGCGTCCAACTCGTGATCCGGCATGGGGTACGCCGGGCTGCCAATGGCGCGAATCAAGTTACGTTGGCGCTGCACAATCGCTTCTTCGCCAGCGCCTTCGGGCGGCGTCGACACCAGCTTTAAAAATACGCTGGGCGCCGGAGGGGGGAGCAACGGTTGATTGGTCGAAGAAAACAGAATGGTCAGCGCGCGCACTTTGTCCGGGTATTTGCCAGCAAAAATCTGCGCGATCATGCCGCCCATCGATGCGCCCACGATATGCGCTGAGGGCACCTCCAACGCCTCCATCAACTGCGCCACGTCATCCGCCATATCGGTCAGCGAATAGGGCGTTGGCGACGTCAGCCCCAACTGTGCGCGGGCAAACAGCTTCCACTGCGGCGTGGTGTAGGGCTTGTCGACCCGGCTCGACAGGCCTTCAT
>NZ_JBBNAH010000659.1:0-10003 GCF_037994325.1 Pseudomonas sp. | reverse complement strand
TTTGCTGAGCGTTTTGTTTCGCGCCTTACGCGCGACTTACTTTTTGCCAGTCGCCGGAATGCCGGACCAGGCAAAAAGTAAGCAAAAAACGCTTGCCCCGACCTTGGCCCTTCGCTGCGCTACGGGTTCCCTTATTCCATCGTCGTTCCAGTGGCCCGGCACAACGGGCCTTCCATGGCCCGATGTGCCTCTCGCCGCGTCCCTGCGGCTCAACCTAGCCGGCGCCCCCTTACACGACGATTCCATTCGGCCTGCGATGAACGGGGCGGTTAGGTCACAAGCCAGATCAAGATCACAAGCGATCGGTATTCCCATCTGGGAGCGTGTTCTACGAAAGGGAGGTTAGCCGCTGGCCGTTTGATTATTGCGATTCCAGTCAACAGTCCTTGGTCATCTTTGCGCTTAAAGCCCTCCCACCCGAAACCTAAAATAGTCCCGCCTCCCACGCAGAGGCCAACGCTCGGAAAGGCGTTGTGTTGCCGCTGTTTTCCATAAGATTTCGGCGGGTTTTATAGGTAGTAGGCAAGACATTCGGTTGGCGCCTTTTCCACGAATAAGGGCGCTAGCCGACTACTTCTCAAAGCATTACCCCAAATAGGTAAACACCCCATGAAAGCTCTCGTTTTACTGGCGTTGGCGGGCTATGCCTGCGTGTCTCTGGCGGCTGAGTCGCCGGCGATCAGCGATGACAGGGAACAATCAGCAGTCGAGCAATATGCCTATGGCATGGAGTTGGATGTGGCGCGGGTTATTTCCATTTCCAGCGATAACCACGAGTGCGCCGTCGGCCCGGCGTGGATGACGTTTGAGGACCATCAGGGCCAGCGCCATACCGTTGAGTATCGGCAGATGGGTGATGGTTGTTCCAATGGCTGACTGCTAGCGGCCAGCAGGCCCTCTCCATGGCTTGGGGAGGGCAAACAGGCCCTATTTTTCTTTTGCCGCGCTCACGCCTTCGAGGGTGGAGAACGAGGTGTCTTTGGCGGTTAGCAGAAAGTCGCGCATAAACGGCGCGTCGAGCATGTCGGTGCGAATGCCGGCGTAGAGGGTGGCGAACAGGCCTTTTTCCCCTAAGCGTTTGGCCGTCACGTAACCGCGCGAGCTGTATTCGTGCAGTGCCCAGTTGGGCAGCCCACATACGCCACGGCCGCTGGCCACCAGCTGCATCATCATTACCGTCAGTTCTGAGGTGCGCACTTGCGCCGGCTCGATATCGGCGGGCTCAAGAAAGCGGTTGAAAATGTCCAGGCGGTCGCGTTCTACCGGGTAGGTGATCAGGGTTTCTTTGGCCAGGTCGCCGGGCACGATGTAGGGCTTGTTGGCCAGGCCATGTTGGTTGGCTACGGCGAGCATGGCCTCATAGGTAAACAGTGGCACGTAGGTGATGCCAGAGAGCTCGATGGGGTCGGAGGTCACCACCAGGTCGAGGTCACCACGGGCCAAGGCGGGCAGGGGGGCGAAGGAAAAACCGGAGGCCAGGTCCAGTTCTACTTCCGGCCAGGCATCGCGAAATTGGTCGATGGTCGGCATTAGCCACTGAAAGCAGCTGTGGCATTCGATGGCCATATGCAAACGCCCGGCAGTACCGCCCACCAGCCGCGCCATATCGCGCTCGGCGGCACGCAGTTGCGGCAGCAGCGAGTCGGCCAGTTGTAGCAGGCGCAGGCCGGCGCTGGTAAAGCGCACGGGCTTGGTTTTGCGCACAAACAGCTGCATGCCCAGGCGCTCTTCCAATTCTTTGAATTGGTGCGAGAGCGCCGATTGCGTCAGGTGCAGGCGTTCGGCGGCATCCACCAGGCTGTCGGTTTCACGCAAGGCGTGCAGGGTTTTCAGGTGGCGCAGTTCCAACATGGCGAGGCTCTCGAAGCGCTGAACATGAGGCAAATTAACGTGAATGGAATTACGGTTCAACTAGAAAAGGTTGAGTTTGTTTCATGTGTTGGTGCTGCCGACAATGCGCTCCATCTTTTACAGGGAGAACATCGCAATGGCATTGGCACACAACCTCGGCTTCCCGCGCATCGGCCGCGACCGCGAGTTAAAAAAGGCGCTGGAAGCCTATTGGCAGGGCGAGCTGGATGAAGCCGGCCTGCGTACGGTGGGCCGTGAGCTGCGTGCCACGCACTGGCAGATGCAGAAAAACGCCGGTATCGAGTTACTGCCGGTCGGCGATTTCGCTTGGTACGACCAGGTGCTTAGCCACTCGTTGCTGTGCGGCGTGGTACCTGAGCGTTTCCGCCAGGGCAACGCCTTGCCAACCCTCGACACCCTGTTTGCCATGGCGCGCGGCACGGCTTCGCATAAACACGGCGATGCCTGTTGTGGCGGCGCCCATGCCGAGGAAATGACCAAGTGGTTTGATAGCAACTACCACTACCTGGTGCCGGAATTTACCCAGGACCAACAGTTTAAGCTGAGCTGGGAACAGCTGTTTGAAGAGGTCGCCGAAGCTCACGCGTTGGGGCATAGCGTAAAACCTGTGATTCTCGGGCCGCTGACGTTTTTGTGGCTGGGCAAGGCGCGCCATGCTGAATTCGACAAGCTGGAATTGCTCGACCGTTTGTTGCCGCTCTATGGCGAAATCCTCGGGCGTTTGGCTGCACAAGGTGTGGAGTGGGTGCAGATCGATGAGCCGATTCTGGCCCTGGATCTGCCGCAAGCCTGGAAAAACGCCTTCGAGCGCGCCTACAACCTGCTGCAGTATTCGCCGTTGAAAAAGTTGGTAGCCACCTATTTTGGCGACCTGGAAGACAACCTCGGCCTGGCCGCCAACCTGCCGGTGCAGGGTTTACATGTGGACCTGGTGCGCGCGCAGCAGCAGTTGGCGGCGGTGCTTGATCGGGTGCCGACCTACAAAGTGCTGTCGCTGGGCGTGGTCAACGGCCGCAATGTCTGGCGCTGTGATTTGCACCAGGCGCTGGCGTTGCTACGTGAGGCGCAGGCGCGCTTTGGCGACAACCTGTGGGTGGCCGGTTCTTGCTCGCTGCTACACAGCCCGGTCGACCTTTGCCGCGAAGATCAGTTAGATGACGAGCTGCGTAGCTGGCTGGCGTTTGCTGTGCAGAAGTGTGGGGAAATCGCCGTTCTCACCCAGGCGTTAAATAACCCGCAGGCTGCCGATGTGGTTGCCGCCCTGGCCGCCAGCGCAGCGGTGCAGGCCAGTCGGGCGCAGTCCACACGTATTCATAAGCCCGAGGTACAAGCCCGCGTGGCCGCGATCAACGTGGCAGACAGTCAGCGTCAGTCGCCCTTCGAGCAACGTATCGAGGTGCAGCACGCCCGGCTAAATCTGCCGCTGCTGCCGACCACCACCATCGGCTCCTTTCCGCAAACCTCGGCCATTCGCCTGGCGCGCCAGTCGTATAAGCGCGGCAAGTTATCGCTGGGCGAATACACCGAAGCCATGCACTGCGAAATCCGCCACGCGGTGCAGGTGCAGGAACGCTTAGGGTTGGACGTGCTGGTGCATGGCGAGGCCGAGCGCAATGACATGGTTGAGTACTTTGCCGAGCAACTGGACGGCTACGCCTTTACCCGCTTTGGCTGGGTGCAAAGCTATGGTTCGCGCTGCGTAAAGCCAGCGGTGATTTACGGCGACCTGAGCCGCCCGCAGGCGATGACGGTGGAGTGGATTCGCTATGCACAAAGCCTTACCGGCAAGGTGATAAAGGGCATGCTCACGGGCCCGGTGACCATGCTGATGTGGTCGTTTGCCCGCGACGATATTTCCCGCGAACAACAGGCTCGCCAGTTGGCCTTGGCGATTCGCGATGAAGTGGTGGATCTGGAAGCGGCCGGCATCCAGATCATCCAAATCGATGAAGCCGCGTTCCGCGAAGGGCTGCCACTGCGTCAGGCACAGTGGGCCGGTTATCTGGACTGGGCGGTGCAAGCCTTCCGTTTGTGTGCCAGCGGCGTCGGCGATGCCACGCAGATTCACACCCATATGTGCTACAGCGAATTTAACGATGTGATTGAAGCCATCGCAGCCATGGACGCCGACGTGATCACCATCGAAACCTCGCGCTCGGCCATGGAGTTGTTGGATGCCTTTGAGGCGTTCGCCTACCCCAACGATATCGGCCCTGGCGTGTACGACATTCACTCGCCGCAGGTGCCAGATACGGCGGCGATCGTCAGCCTGTTAAGCAAAGCGGCCAAACGTATTCCGTTGCAACGCTTGTGGGTGAACCCTGACTGCGGGCTGAAAACCCGCGGGTGGCCGGAGACGGAGGCGGCGCTGATCAATATGGTCGCGGCGGCGCGGCAGATGAGGGCCGCAGTGTAGGCGGCGGTAGCCCTCCGGCGTCCCCGCGCAGGCGGCGGTCCAACGATTCGGAAGCCAGAATGTTGGACGGCTTGAGGTGTGTGACCGGCTAAAGGTACTGGGTCCCCGCCTGCGCGGGGACGACGGTGGGCAAATTGAAATTCGCGCCGAGTCACTACCGTTCAGCGCCCTTCATCAAACTGTCACGCTTATGTGGCAGCGCGCGCTAACAGATGTCAGCACAATCCGCCCTTACTGGGGTTTTGCGTGTTGGTGTTTTCTTATGCGTGCGTTGTTTTTTTGGGCCGCCTTGTGCTGCACCTGGCCGTCTTTTGCGGCTTCTCGTTGTGATGTCAATGTTCCGACTCAACAGGCTGATCTGGGCGAGGTGACGCTCGCGTACCAGAGCATCGGTCGTGAGTCCGATCCGGCGTTGCTGCTGGTGATGGGCTTGGGCGGGCAGTTGATTCATTGGCCGGATGAAGTGGTGGTCGCCCTCTGCCAACAAGGCTTTCGGGTGATTCGTTACGACAACCGCGATGTGGGGCTGTCGACCTGGGCACACGCACCGGAGCCGGCCAACCTGACCTATGAAGTGCTGCGCTACAAACTCGGTTTTTCCGTGTCGGCGCCTTACAGCCTGACCGATATGGCCGGTGATGCCCTGGGTTTGATGGACACGTTGCACGTCCCGCGCTTTAACGTGCTGGGCGCGAGCATGGGCGGCATGATTGCCCAGCATATGGCCGACATGGCGCCGCAGCGCATCACCAGCCTGACCCTGATCATGACCAGCTCCGGTGCCCAAGGCCTGCCGGCGCCCAACCCGGCGCTGCTGTCGTTGCTGGCACGCCGCGAAGCGCCAAACCGCGAAGTGGCCATTGAGCAGCAGGCCGATTTGCTTGCGGCCCTGGGCAGCCCCACGGTGCATGACGACCGTGCGCTGTTGAAAGAGCAGGCGGCGATTGCCTATGACCGCGCCTTTAACCCGGCCGGCGTACAGCGGCAGATTCTCGCCATCCTCGCCGAGCCTAGCCGCGTGGCCTTGCTCGACCGTTTGCGGGTGCCGACCTTGGTGGTGCATGGCACGGCCGATCCATTGTTACCGGTGATGCATGGCGTGCATGTGGCGGCGCATATCAAAGGTGCGCAGCTCAAGCTCATACCGGGCTTGGCCCATCGTTTTCAGGAGGCGTTCAAGGCGCCTTTGTTGGCGGCGGTGTTGCCGTATCTCGCCGAGCACCGTCAGCCGGTGGGGTTGGCGCAGCTCTAGAGTTTGTATGCCATCGCGGTGTGTGGTGTGCCCATCCCTCACCCCCAGCCCCTCTCCCGCGAGCGGGAGAGGAGAGCCTAACCGAGACTATCGCAGCAACACCGACCTTTTCCCTCGCCCCTCGGGGGAGAGGGTTAGGGTGAGGGGAGCTCTTTCCACAACAGTTCTTCACCTGTGCCCTTGTCGTTTCCACATATCCCAACCGCGTTTCCGTCACTGCCATGCCCTTTGCGCTGGACTAACCTCGCGACATACCCGTGCAACCACGTTAAGGTCGCCGGTTCGTTTTTCCCTAACAAGAATCCAGAGGCACTCCATGAAGTTGTCCGGTCGGGGCGTGGCGTTGTCGGTGGTCGCGTCGCTGTTGTTCGCGTTGATGCCGGGGTATGTACAGCAGCTGGCGCCATTGGATGGGGTGCAGATCTTTGCCCAGCGCGTGCTGTGGTCGATCCCTCTGGTGTTGCTCTTGGTGGCGCTGTCGCGGCAATGGAAGCTGCTCGGTGGCACTTTGCAGCGGCTGCGCAATGAGCCGTTGTTGCTGCTGGCCTTGCCGTTTTCCGCCACGTTGATCGGCATTCAGTGGGGCCTTTTTCTCTGGGCACCGCTGCAAGGGATGATGCTCGACGTCACCCTTGGCTACTTTCTATTGCCGTTGACCATGGTGCTGGTCGGCCGCGTTTTCTATCACGAGCGCCTCAGCCCGTTGCAAGGCATCGCCGTGGGCCTTGCCATGCTCGGCGTGCTGCACGAACTGTGGCTGACCCGCGCATTTTCCTGGGCTACGCTGGTCACGGCGCTGGGCTACCCGCCGTATTTCATGCTGCGCCGCTGGATGCGCCTGGACTCGCTGTCGGGCTTTATTCTGGAAATGCTGATGTTGGCGCCGTTGGCGATCTGGCTGATTCTGGCCTTTGGCCCGGATGATCTTTTCACCCAGGCGCCGCGCATGTGGTGGCTGCTGCCGGGTATCGGCCTGCTCGGCACCCTGGCCTTTGCGGCGATGATGGCGGCCAGTCGCCTGTTGCCGCTGGGTGTGTTCGGCATCCTCAGCTATGTGGAGCCGGCGTTGCTGTTTGCGGTGACGGTGTTGTTTCTCGGTGAAAGCTTCAACCCGGCTCAACTGTGGACCTACCTGCCGATCTGGCTGGCCATCGGTTTTACCGCCTGGGACAGCATTTACATATTACGCAAACAGGCCCGGCAGGGAACGTAACGCCGGCAGCACCTGTTCGCGCAGCAGCGGCGCAAGGGTGGCGGGGTAGGGCTGGTCGGCGCCAAGCCAAGCCAGCTCTTCCAGTTCGGCGGCGGGCGCCACGGGCTGATCAAGGCGGGCAACGAAGATATCGGCGTCGATCCAGGTGTCCGCCTCATTGGCGGCCGGCGCGTGGAACCTGCCCAGCGTTTCCAGTTGCTCGGCAGACACCGGCAAATTCAGCTCTTCGAGCAATTCGCGCTGCAACGCGGTAATGGCCGATTCGCCGGCTTCACGTTTGCCACCGGGCAACATAAAGGCTTGGGTGCCACGCTTACGCACCAGCAACAGGCGGCCTTGGGCATCGATCAGGCAAGCGGCGGCGATGGCAAGTACGGTCATAAACGCTCCTGGGCAGTAAATTTTCCGGCGCAAGAATGCCAGCTCAAGGGCGTTTTGTAATGCCGTCGCCCGCGCCCATGGTCGGTCGTGTGCACAGACTGCGGGCGTTCCGGGGCAACAACCGGTAACCTATGCGGCTGTTTACTGATCTACGTCGAGGTAGCCCCACGTGTTTTCCCAATTCGCCCTGCATGAACGCCTACTTAAAGCCGTGGCCGAGCTGAAGTTTGTCGAGCCCACCCCGGTACAAGTCGCGGCCATTCCGCCGGCGCTGGAAGGGAAAGACCTGCGGGTTACCGCGCAGACCGGCAGCGGCAAAACCGCAGCCTTTGTGCTGCCGATGCTGAACCGCCTGATGGGCGATGCCAAACCACGTGTGGTCATCCGCGCGCTGATTCTGCTGCCGACCCGTGAGCTGGCGCAGCAAACGTTGAAAGAGGTGGAGCGCTTCTCGCAGTTCACCTTTATCAAATCTGGCCTGATCACCGGCGGTGAAGACTTCAAAGTACAAGCGGCCATGCTGCGCAAAGTGCCGGATATTCTGATCGGCACCCCAGGCCGTCTGCTTGAGCAACTCAACGCCGGCAACCTCGACCTCAAGGCCGTGGAAGTGCTGGTGCTGGACGAAGCCGACCGCATGCTCGATATGGGCTTTGCCGAAGACGTGCAGCGCCTGGCCGGTGAATGCAAAGGCGCGCACCAGACCCTGCTGTTCTCCGCCACCAGTGGCGGCAACGGCCTGCGCGAGATGGTCGCCTCGGTGCTGAAAGACCCGCAACACTTGCAGCTCAACAGCGTCAGCCAACTCAGCGATGGCGTGCGTCAGCAGATCATTACCGCCGACCACAACCAGCACAAAGAAGCCCTGGTGCACTGGTTGCTGGCCAACGAGACCTATCAAAAAGCGATCATCTTCACTAACACCCGCGTGGCTGCCGACCGCCTCTATGGGCGTTTGGTCGCTGCCGAGCACAAGGTGTTTGTGTTGCACGGCGAGAAAGACCAGAAAGACCGCAAGCTGGCCATCGACCGCTTGAAGCAGGGCGGGGTGAAAATCCTCGTCGCCACCGATGTCGCCGCCCGTGGGCTGGACGTTGATGGTCTGGACTTGGTGATCAACTACGACATGCCGCGTAGTGGTGATGAATACGTACACCGCATCGGTCGCACCGGCCGTGCGGGTAACGAAGGGCTGGCGATTTCTTTGATTTGCCATGGTGACTGGAACTTGATGTCCAGCATCGAGCGCTACCTCAAGCAGAACTTTGAGCGGCGTACCGTCAAGGAACTGAAAGGCACCTACGGCGGCCCGAAAAAGGTCAAAGCGTCGGGCAAAGCGGTTGGCGTGAAGAAGAAAAAGACCGACAAGAAAACCGACAAAAAAGCCCCGGCAAAAACCGCCACCAAGCGCAAAACGGCCAACAAGCCCAAAAGCGACTTGGTTAGCCGCGACGGCATGGCACCGTTGAAACGTAAGAAACCGGAAGCGCCTGCGGCGGAGTAGTTTCTTCGCACCCCATCGTCCCTGCGCAGGCGGGAGCTTAGGCTGTTGCGGTAAGCAGCACACGCCTGGCCAATTCTGGATCCCCGCCTTCGCGGGGAAGACGAAAATAGACAACCAAACCCCCGTCGTCCCCGCGCAGGCGGGGACCCATACTCGTTCAGGAGTATGGTGCTTGGCGCGGTATCCTGAATTCCCGCCTTCGCGGGGATGACGGAATCTACGCAGAGGAAGACGACCGCCTAGGGGATCGTGTGCGCGGTGGGCCTTTGAGGTCGGCTATTTCGGCACGATCAGAATCTTGCCTTCGCGCTCACCACTGGCCGCCGCTGCTACCGCTTCTTTGATCTGGCTAACGTCATACGTTGCCGCGATGCGCGTTTTCAGTTTGCCGCTGGCAATCAGCTGCACCAACTCGCCAAACACCTTGCCTTGCTCCGCCTGACTGGCTGCGCGAAACCATTTCGCTAACCAAAACCCGCGCAAGCTCACATCGCGGAACACGATCGCCGAGGGCGAAACCTGGCACGGCTCGCCGCTCATCATGCCGTAGTTAACCACCACGCCACCTTCGCTCAGGCAGGCGGCGAGATGGTCGGTGGCTGCACCGCCCACCGCATCAATGGCTAAACGAATCGCTGCGCTGCCGGTGGCTTCGCGTACGCGTTTGGCCAGGTCGGGGCCGTCTACCAGCACCACATCACCACCCTCACTTTGCGTGGCGGCAATCGCCGATTCGCGGCGCACGACGTTGACGGTTTTAAAGCCCCGCAGTTTGGCGATTTGCATCAGGTAGCTGCCGACACCGGAGTTGGCGGCGTTTTGAATCACCCATTCGCCCGGTTGCAGGTCGACAAATTGGCTCAGCAGCAGCGACGCCGTCGGCGGGTTGACGGTGATCATCGCCAGTTGTTGCGGGTCGGTGTCGGGCAGGGGGATCAGTTTGCTGGCATCGGCATTCAGGTGGGTGACCCAGGTGCCGCAACCGACGGGCAGCAATACGGTCTGGCCAACTTTTAAGGTGCTGACCTCCGGCCCCAGCTCTTCCACTTTGCCCACGCCCTCGTTGCCGCCAACGGCGGGCAGCGGCGGCAGCATGCCGTATTCGCCGGTGAGGGTGAGTACGTCCGATGGGTTGATCGGTGCCGCCAGCACTTTGATCCGCACTTGGCCTTTTGTAAGCGCTGGCAGTTGCAGGTCGACGGCTTCGATCAAGTCCTGGGGCACCGGGCCACGGGTTTTATATTCGGCTTTAAGCATGTGGATCTCCTGGCGGATGGGGAAGTTAGCAGTGTAGGAGGGCGGTCCGCGTTCGGTGCGCACACATAGGCGTACGACGCAATATTCTGGATCCCCGCCTACGCGGGG
>NZ_JBBNAH010000658.1:0-4991 GCF_037994325.1 Pseudomonas sp. | reverse complement strand
CCTGGGAGCTGGGTAAGGACTATTACCCCTCGCTCGCCGAGCTGAGTCGGGCCAAGCGTACGCCTGAGGACAGCCGATGAGCGCCATCAGCATTCTGGCCTCCGGCATGGTGACCGCCGTTGGCCTGGACGCGCCGTCCACCTGCGCGGCGATTCGGGGCGCCATCGACAACTTTCGCGAAACCCGTTTTCTCGACAAAGGCGGAGAGTGGTTGCTGGGGGCCAATGTGCCGCTTGAGCAACCCTGGCGGGGCCGCAACAAGCTTGTGCAAATGGCCGCACGTGCTATCGGCGAAGTGTTCCAGCAACAGCCCGCCCTCGACAGCGAAACCATTCCACTGCTGCTCGGGGTGGCCGAAGCCGAACGACCTGGACGCTTGCCAGGGTTGGACGGCAGCTTGCTGGCGGATATCGAAGTCGCGCTTGGCCGGCGTTTTCACCCGGCCTCCGCCATCATCGCCCGTGGTCGGGTGAGCGGTGCTGTGGGGTTACTCAATGCGCGCAAGCTGATTGAAGCGGGGCACGCCCATGTGCTGATCGCCGGCGTCGATTCGTTCCTGTCTGCCGCGCCGCTGGCCGCCTACGAAAAACGCCAGCGCCTGTTGTGCAGCCTCAACTCCAACGGCTTTATTCCCGGCGAGGCGGCCGCAGCCACGCTGGTTGGGCGGTCGCTGGCCAGTGAGACGCTGCAACTAACCTGCGTGGGGCTGGGCTTTGGCATTGAGAAGGCCACCATTGAGGCCGAGGATATTCCCCTGCGCGCCGACGGCCTGACTCAAGCCGTGCGCGCCGCGTTGCAAGAAGCCGGTTGCGGTTTGCAAGACATGGATTACCGGCTCACCGATTTGTCCGGCGAGCAGTATTACTTCAAAGAAGCCTCGCTCACCCTGAGCCGTAACCTGCGCGTGCGCAAAGAGTTCTTCCCCCTCTGGCATCCGGCTGATTGCATCGGCGAGTGCGGCGCAGCGATTGGCCCGGTGATGCTCAACGTGGCCCTGGCTGCCAGCCGCAAGGGCTATGACGAGGGCCCCAATGTGTTTTGCCACCTGGGCAACGACGCGGGTGAGCGCGCAGTCGTTTTGCTTAGCTATCAAGCCGTGAGGGCCGCCTAATGGCTAACCAGGTATTTGCCAACGGCATGGAAGTGTCCTGCAAGTCGGCCGACGGTAAATCGGTCGCCTGCTTCCCGGATGTGTGTTTCACACCGCCACAGGCGCCGCCCACGCCGATGGGCGTGCCCATCCCATACCCGAATACCGGTATGGCCAAGGACACCGCTAACGGCAGCCGCACGGTGAAAATCACCGGCAAAGAAGTGATGCTTAAAAACCAGAGCTACTTCAAAACCAGCTATGGCGACGAGGCGGGCTGCGCCCCCAAAAAGGGCGTGGTGACCAGTAAGATCAAAGGCAAGGTGTACTTCACATCGTGGTCGATGAACGTCAAGTTCGAGTCGAAAAACGTAGTGCGCCATATGGACCTGACGACGCACAACCACGCGTCGTTTCCGGGCAACACCCCGGCCTGGCCGTATCTCGATCAAATGGCGGGAGGCCCTCCAGGGCCGGGTTGCGACGAGGAGCGCAAAGAGGTCAAAGACAACTGTTCCGGCGACCACAAAGCCGACTGCGCCAACGATAAATGTCAGCGTGCCAAGAAGTGCATGCTGGTGCCGCACACCCCCCGCGCTACAGAAAATCAGACTGGTTGTTGCGACGGCGAAACCCCCCACCACTTGATTGAGGTGCACTGCTTTACCGAGTCGGGCGGTCGAAACAGCAAAAAACGTGTGCCAGGGTTCGAGAGCTATGACGACACCCGCGCACCGTGCGTCTGCGTGGTGGGTTCGCGCTACGAGAACACCCACGGGCAGATGCACGCTATTCAGAACACCGCCGAGAAAGGCGCAATGGACGCCAGCGGGCCCCGTTCGCAAATGGGCGGCAAAGATGGCGCCTGGAACTACGGCGCAGCCAAGCTGAACGCGGTGCAAGCCCATCAGACGACGTTTCCAACGTCCGGCAAAGACGGCAAACCCTGCCGTGAAGGCTGCCTGAAAGCGCAGATGGATAACTATCACAAGGGTGTAGGGGTTACCGACGACAGTACACCCTTACGGGCCGACCGCTCGCCGCTAAACGACGATCAAAAGGAATACGGCGAGAAGCAGCTGAAGAAATTGGGCAGGAAATAATGACGAGGAAATTCTGGCAATGAACAAGGGCACGGTTACCTTCTCCAGATGCGTGATTGCCGACCCTGACCTGGTGTTTATTGGCGCCCAGGTTACTGAGTTGAACAATCAGAACGTGGGCCATACCAAGGTACTGCAGTGGATGGACGGGCAGTTCGACCACTTTATGATCGACTGGCATACCACGGCCATGACGCTCTACAGCGAGCCACTTACCCTGTTTTCCATGGGGCTGGATGGCGACATTCATGTGTTCGAAGACGAACGCCAACACGAAGTCATCAACGGCCCGCAATTCATCGGGCCACTGCGGGACATGCGTATCATCGCGGGCACCAACTACGTAGCTGGCATGCAGCGTCAGGTTTACCGTCGGCGCGGCCCTGACGATTGGGTGTCAATCAGCGACGCCATCCGTAACGTCGACGGCATCAAGGGCTTCAACTCCCTCGACGGTTTTGCTGCTGACGAGATTTACGCAGCGGGATTGGACGGTGAGGTTTGGCGTTTCGACGGCCAGCACTGGCACGCCATCGACGCACCCACCTCCATCGCTCTGCAGCGTGTGTTGTGCGCCGACAACGGCCACGTCTATATCGTCGGCCTGGCCGGCACCATTCTGGTGGGCCGCCACGACCAGTGGGATGTGATCGACACTGACGACAGCATTGAAGATTTCTGGGGCGTTGAGTGGTTTAACGGCCACCTGTACGTAGCCACCTCCAAGGTCGTGTACAAAATGGTCGACGACAAATTTATTCCTCAACCAATCGGTTCCAGCGGGCAAGCCTCTGCCTCGTTTCTGCACGCTGCCCACGGCATGCTCTGGTCCGTCGGCAACCGCCACCTGGCCTACACGCGCGATGGTGATACGTGGACTGCAGTCGACTACGATGATGCCTCCTATTGAACAGGCCGCGGCAAAAGAGACCAGTCGTTTGATCATCCCCCCGGTACTCGACCAACACGCCGAGGAAGCCAGCTTCCTCGCCATTCTGCGCGACTACGCCGTGGGCGCGCCGAACTATGACCTTAGCCACCTGGGCAAACTCGACAAGCGCATCGACGCGCACCTCGACGGCCTGCACATTGCCGGCCTCAAAGGCCTTAACCTGCTGCTGGAACAACTGCGCCGCAACGCCAGCGGCGAAGTGTTTGCCGCCACCGTGCTGGCCTTTCAAATGGGCAATAGCCCGGCGCTGTCGACCCTGGGCGAACACCTGCGCACCAATGAGGAGGGCGAGCGCTACTTTGCGGCGGCGCTGGGATGGTTGCAGTGGAATTTGGTGCAGCCTTGGGTCGAACGGCTATTGGTTTCCCCCGAGCCGCTGTTTCGCCGCTTAGGGTTGGCTGCTTGTGGTATGCACCGGCATGACCCAGGGCCGGCGTTGCTCTCGGCGCTGGGCAACAGCGACCCCAGCGTACTCGCCCGTGCGGCGCGCACGGCAGGCGAACTGCGTCGTCGCGACCTGATGCAACCGATTCGCCTGCACCGCTTGCATGCCGATGATGCCCTGCGCTTTTGGGCCAACTGGGCCACCGCGCAAATGGGCGACGAAGAAGCGCTGCCCATCTTGCAACAGTTCGCCGAACGCCCCGGCCGCTTTCAGCAGCGGGCGTTGCATGTGGTGTTGGCTTGGCAGGCGCGTGACGCGAGCATGGCGTGGATCCGGCGCATGACGCAGATCCCCGAACAACGGCGTATCGCGATTAAAGCCACCGGCTTATTTGGTGACCCCGTGGCGTTGCCATGGTTATTGCAACAGATGCAAGACGTGCCCATGGCCAGAGTGGCGGGGGAGGCGTTTAACCAAATCACCGGCATTGATTTGGCGATGCACGACCTGGAACGGCGCGACAACCCCGACTACGACGCGGGGCCAAGCGATGACCCTAACGACCCGAACGTGGCCATGGACGAAGACGAAAACTTGCCCTGGCCGGATGCGGGCTTGATTCAAACCTGGCTGCACAGCAACGGTGGCGGCCTGCAAAACGGCACCGCGTATTTGCTTGGTGAGCCGTTTAGCGAGGCCGCTTGTTGGCGTGTATTGACCAGCGGTAACCAACGCCAGCGCTTGGTGGCGGCGGGGTTGTTGGCCCGGTATGTGCCGACGCGGGCCGTCTTCCCGGTGAGTGCCCCGGTACACAGGCAGCGCAGACTGTTAAACGCTTAATCGCACCGATAATCCCGTCATCCCCGCGCAGGCGGGGATCCAGAGTCGGGATCCAGCGTCTCGCGTTATACCGTGCACCACTCAATATTCTGGGTTCCCGCCTGCGCGGGAACGACGGCAATTATTCCAAACTTTCCTACCAAGGACCCGACACATGGACTGCTTTAACCACCCAGCCACCCACGCCGTCGGTATTTGCCGAGGCTGCAACAAGGCCGTGTGCCATACCTGCGCCGTCGTGTTTGCCAAAGGCATGGCGTGTTCTGCCGAGTGCGAGCAAGACGTTAAAGAACTCATTGAAATGAACGAACGCGGCAAGCGTATTTATGGCGTCGGGCAATACAAAACCAATCAGCTGGCGAGCGGGGTGTTGATTTGGTTGTTGATGACCGGGGCGATGGTGTCGGTGTCGGGGTATTTCTTTTGGGCAACGGGGCGGGTGGATTACACGACCACCACCATGGCGGTGTTTTTTCTGGTGATTACGCTGATTACCTACCGCAGCAGTAAGCGCACGGGGATTAATTGCTGAGGTGTGTGGAGGAAGGGAGGCGCTAGGGCCTCCCTTTTTTTGCACGCGCGTTTAGGTGTTTCTGGCTTTTACGCTGTTCTGTTTTAGCG
>NZ_JBBNAH010000657.1:0-4191 GCF_037994325.1 Pseudomonas sp. | reverse complement strand
GGGCTGCCGGGGGGTTGTGGCAATTGCTGTAGGGGAAGTCGCTGTTTGCGCTGTAGCGAAAACGCTACAGAAAAGCGCGGGCAGCGGGGAATGCCGAGTTAGAGCCAGTTATAGCGGGGTTTTGCTTGGTGTGTAATGAAATGATTACGGTGTATTGAAAACGATACGGGTGTGGGTGGGTTGGAACCGATGGGTTTTGCCGACGGTCACTAACCCACTGCCCATGAAATAGGACGTTCGCTATGCATACGCTCTCGCGCCACCTGCTTGCTACTGCCCTGACCCTGTGCGCCGCCACCGGCGTTCAGGCCGCCGATTCCCTCACCGTGCAACTGAGCCAGGCGACCGAAAAGGGCGCGGGGGCGGCGGTGGGTACGGTGGTGGTTACCGAGTCCAAGTACGGCCTGGTGTTTACCCCGAACCTCAGCGGTTTGCAGCCCGGCGTTCATGGCTTTCATGTGCACGTAAACCCCAGCTGTGATGCTGCCGAGGTGGATGGCAAGCTGACGCCGGCTGGCGCGGCGGGTGGCCACTGGGACCCGAAAAAGACCGGCAAACATGGCTTTCCGTGGGAAGACGATAACCACCTCGGCGACCTGCCAGCGATCTTTGTGACCGCCGATGGTAAAGCGACCCAGCCGGTATTGGCGCCGCGCTTGAAAAAGCTGTCTGAGTTAAATGGCCATGCGTTGATGTTGCATGCAGGGGGCGATAACCATGCGGATCATCCGGCGCCGTTGGGTGGTGGTGGGGCGCGGTTTGCCTGTGGTGTAATTAAGTAAACCGGTTAATTTTGGCTGGGCCCGCCCCTCACCCCCAGCCCCTCTCCCGCAAGCGGGAGAGGGGAGTTTAGCCACGATCTCGCTAGAAACTTTGATCGGCCCCCTCTCCCGCTTGCGGGAGAGGGTTGGGGTGAGGGCCTCGATTATCAGGAGCCCTTGGGAATCCCGTATTTACGCAACCGCTTGGCAATCGCCGTATGCGAGGTCATTAGCCGCGCCGCTAGTTGCCGACTCGACGGGTAGCTGCTGTACAACTTCTCCAGCAAGCCCTTCTCAAAGCCATCCACCGCTTCTTCCAAACTGCGCACCTCGCCCTCCACCTGTGGCGCCACGGAGGTGCCGGCGATATCCAGATCGCCCACATCCACCAACGGGCTGTCGCACACCGCGGCGGCGCGGAAGATGACGTTTTGCAGTTGCCGCACATTGCCCGGCCACGGGTTGCTCAGTAGCGCCGGGTAGGTGCCGGGCGTCAGGCGGCAGATGGGCCGCTGAATCTGCGCGCAGGCTTGCTGCATAAAGTGCCGGGCCAGCACCAGAATGTCGTGGCCGCGCTCGCGCAGGGGCGGTACTTCCAGGGTGAGTACGTTCAGGCGGTAGAACAGGTCTTCACGAAAGCTACCTTGGCTAACCATTTTTTCCAGGTCGCGGTGGGTGGCGCTGAGGATGCGTACATCCACCTTGGTTTCGCGGTCGCCACCGACGCGGCGAAAGCTGCCGTCGCTTAAAAAGCGCAGCAGTTTGGCTTGCAGGTAGGGCGACATTTCGCCGATTTCATCGAGAAACACGGTGCCTTGGTGCGCCAGTTCCAGCAGCCCCGGTTTGCCGCCACGCTGGGCGCCGGTAAAAGCGCCGGGCGCATAACCAAACAGCTCGCTTTCGGCGAGGTTTTCCGGCAGCGCGGCGCAGTTCAGGGCCAGAAATGGCGCATTGCTGCGTGGGCTCAAGGCGTGGCAGGCGCGGGCGACCAGTTCTTTGCCGGTGCCGGTTTCGCCGCGAATCAGCAGCGGCGCATCCAGGGTGGCGATGCGTTGCGCGCGCACTTTCAGGTTGCGCACCGGCTGCGAGTCGCCCAGCAGGGAGTCGAAGCCTTCGGCATGGTCGTGGTGCAGGGCGGACAACCGTTCGCCGATGCGGTTGGGCAAGTACAACGTCAGCAGGCCGCCGGCCAATTGTGTGTGCTCGCCGGTGGGCGCGTCGGTAATGGGCATGGCATCGAGCAGCAGCGCTTGGCCTTTAAGCGAGACCTCGCGCATGGGCAGGCGAAAGCCGTGTTCGATCAGCGCCTGTTGCAGGCCGTCGTCGTCGAACAGGCTGGTGAGCGGTTCACCGGCCGGCTCGTGGCCGCAAAGGGCAATCAGCGCCGGGTTGGCCAGCAGCACATGGCCGCTGTCGTCGACCGCCAGCACCGGGTCGGTCATGGCCGCGAGCAAGGCGTCGAGCTGCAAGCGCCGGCGCTGGCCGGGGAGGATGTCGACCACGCGCACGTCTTGCACGCCCTGAATCTGCAGCAAGGCATCGCGCAGTTCCTCCAGTACCTGGGCGCTGAGGGTCGGGGCGTCGATATACACGTTGGGTGGAATCATCTCCACGGCATCCAGGTTCAAATTGCGCCCGCCGAGCAGGGCGAGCACTTCCTGGGTGATACCAACGCGGTCGATAAAGGTGACGTGAATGCGCATGTGGGGCTGTTTGCTAAGGAGAGGCGGGGGCAAGTATGCCCGTTTACCGCGCGCCTTGGCCAAGCCCGCGCGTGGTGATCGCCGGGCCTGCCGCCAGGCCGTTGCCTTGCGCTACAATGCGCGCCGATTTCGCCCCCGGCCCACCACCGAGAACTGTTGCCCATGTCCGCCTGCCAGACTCCCATTATTGTCGCCCTGGATTTCCCTACCCGCGAAGCTGCGTTGCGGCTGGCTGATCAGCTTGATCCCAAGCTATGCCGGGTCAAGGTTGGCAAGGAGTTGTTTACCAGCTGCGCGTCGGACATTGTCACCACGTTGCGTGACAAGGGTTTTGAAGTCTTCCTTGATCTGAAATTCCACGATATCCCCAACACCACCGCCATGGCCGTTAAAGCGGCGGCGGAAATGGGCGTGTGGATGGTTAACGTGCACTGCTCCGGTGGCCTGCGCATGATGGCGGCCTGCCGCGACACGCTGGATAAATTCAACGGCCCGAAACCGCTGTTGATCGGTGTGACCGTGCTCACCAGCATGGAACGCGAAGACTTGGCCGGTATCGGTCTGGATATCGAACCGCAAGAGCAGGTGCTGCGCCTGGCCGGTTTGGCTTCGCAGGCGGGCATGGACGGGTTGGTCTGCTCGGCGCAGGAGGCGCAGGCGTTGAAGGCGGCGCATCCGAATCTGCAACTGGTGACGCCGGGGATTCGCCCCGCCGGCAGTGCGCAGGATGACCAGCGCCGTATTTTGACCCCGCGTCAGGCGCTGGATGCCGGCTCCGATTATTTGGTCATCGGCCGGCCCATTAGCCAGGCGGCGAGCCCGGCGCAGGCGTTGGCGGCGGTTGTGGCGGAATTGGCGTAACGACTGGCCCTCACCCCAGCCCTCTCCCGCAAGCGGGAGAGGGGGCTTGATCGGCGTCTTCACTCAGAGTGCGGCTAGGCTCCCCTCGCGTGCTTGCGGTCGCCCGGACAGGGAAGAGGGCTGGGGAGAGGGCCGAAGACAGCGCAATTCTTAAAAAAATCGCTCCGCCATAGGTGGCATTTCCGCCTTTTTTCATACTTTTCCGTCAGCCCCCCGCGTTTGCCTGGCTATGCTCTGGCCTGTGCACGTAAAAATGCGGGCTGGGTCACTATCGGGCTTTGGCGGTGAGCGTAACTGCCAGGGTTTAGAACAAGAAAGCTGCGCCACAGCTAGGGCTGCGAGCGGGCAAAACGGAGTGCGCTATGGCTACCGAACAGTTCGATGTATTGATTATTGGCGCCGGTCTTTCCGGCATTGGCGCGGCCTACCGCCTGCAAACGCTCTGCCCAGGCAAGCGTTACGCCATTCTGGAAGGGCGCGCTGACATCGGCGGCACCTGGGATCTGTTCCGTTATCCGGGGCTGCGTTCCGACTCCGATATGTTCACCCTCGGTTACCCGTTCCGCCCCTGGCAAGCGGCCAAGGCGATTGCCGACGGCGCCTCGACTCTGCAATACATCAAAGACACCGCCCGCGAATTTGGTATTGAGCCGAACATCCGCTTTAAGCAGATGGTTAAGTCGGCGGCCTGGTCGTCCCACGACGCCCTGTGGACGGTAGAGGTGCAGCACCCCGAGAGCGGCGCACTGACGACTTATCGCTGCAAATTCCTCTACGTGTGCAGTGGTTACTACGACTATGCCGCTGGCTACAGCCCCGAGTTCCCCGGCAGCGAGCAGTTCAAAGGCCGTCTGGTGCACCCGCAG
>NZ_JBBNAH010000656.1:0-15403 GCF_037994325.1 Pseudomonas sp. | reverse complement strand
CATCGATATTCAACCTTCACCGCGCCTGGGTTATTCCTACCTGAACCTGATTACCGAGAGCAAAGGCCTGCCATCGGTTACGCTGCGCGCAGACAACTCTGGCCTTGGCGGCCCTAGCGACGGCCGCTACCGCTTTAGCGCCTCCACCAGCGCAAGCGACCTGCTGCTGGGCAACGACACCCTGGGCCTTAACCTCAGTTCACGCCGCTTTGCGGCCTACGACGACAATTCCGAATACAACGCAGGCGTTAATTACTCAGTGCCCTTTGGCTATTCCAAAGTTGATCTGCGCTTTAACCATTCGCAATATGAAAAACTATTAAGCGGCGGTAGATATGGCAATTACGGCACCAGCGGTAATTCACAAACCTATGCCGCCAAGTTCAGCCGCGTACTTATGCGTGAAAAAACGCAAAAACTATCTGCATCGGTCGAGCTGGAACATAAAAGAAACGTCAACTATGTGAGCGACGCACGTACAAGCACCAATAGCATGCCCTATACCAGCCTAGCTTTTGGCTTGGAGCATGTGACCCAATTTCTAGGAGGCTCACTGTATTCCGACGCGACATTTAGCCAAGGACTCTCCGCATGGGGCTCGGGCCAATCTGCATATGAAGATAGAAAGTACAAGAACAGTGAAAACCGCGAATCCAAAAATTTCAAAAAAATTGAACTGAATACGGCGTGGTCACGCCCTTTCACATGGCTAGATAACAACTTCAACTTTTCTTCACGCATTGGCGCGCAATACTCCAAAGACAACCTCTTAACCGCAGAAAAAATCGGTATTGGTGACGAGTTCACTGTACGCGGTTTCCGGGGCCCTGCGTTATGGGGCGATCAAGGCATTTATATATCCAACACCGTCAATATGCCCTTACCAGTACTGGGCGGCACTGTATCGCCACTTATCGGCCTCGACTCCGGCTATGTACGGGATGTGACCTTTAAACAAAACAGTGGCGGCATTACCGGCCTAGCCATTGGTGCAAGTGGAAGTTGGCGCTATGGCGGCGCCTCCATAACGCTCGGCGTACCGCTGGCCATGGACGATGAAATAAGAAACAGCACGGATGCGTCAGTGCTTTACATAAGCACTTATTTAACCTTCTAAGACTGTCCTTATATAAGTCATCCGGGGCTATTCAAAAATGAACAAACATTGTTTTCGACTTATTTTTAGTAAGTCGTTGGGCTTTCTTATTCCCGTCGCTGAAATATGCTCGGCCCAACGCAAACCTGGGCAACCCTCAAGGCTATCGTCAAGCGCTTTGCCAAGCCCACCACCATCCACACGTTGGAACCTCAAGGCTCTGCCTCTAGCGCTTTTCGGCCTACTGCCTAATGCCTTTGCCGACATGGTGGTGGAACCCGGCCAGCAGACCCGCATGACGCAGTCGGCCAACGGCGTGCCGGTGATAGAAATTGCCGACCCTAACAGCAAAGGTCTTTCCCATAACCGTTTCGAGCAGTTCAACGTCAGTCAGCCTGGCGTGATTTTCAACAACAGCATGCAAGACGGCACAAGCCAGATCGGCAGCCACGTCATCCACAACAGCAACCTCACGCGCGAAGCCAAAGCCATCCTCACCGAGGTCACGGGCAATAGCCCCAGCACCCTGGCCGGCACCTTGGAGGTCTTCGGCGGCAAAGCGGATATTCTTATCGCCAAAGGGCAAAGCAGCGCGGAAAATACTAATCAAATTGGCGGCAACATTGGTTTGACGACCACACAAGGAGATATCGACCTCAACGGCGTCAATATTCAGGGCGGCAAAGTTGTGTTGAATTCCGCCGGCAATATTAACCAACGTGCCTCACGTAGCTCGATGGGAGGGGAGACCAAAACGGAAGTTTTTCGCGTTGGCCTCACCGGCGCGGCAAGCACCGGACCTGTAGGGTCAGGCATTGGCGCCTCAGTCGGTGCGGACAGCAGCACCGACGAAGGCAAATCGTCCGTCACGCGGTATACCAACGGTTTGATCAGCGGTACCGATGTCAGCATAAAAGCCAAAGGTGACCACACCATGGAGGGGGCAAATATCAAAGCCGATCAGTTGAGCTATGACATCGGCGGCAATCAGGTCATCACCGGCATACAAGACGTCTCCAAAACCCAACACGAGCGATCAAGCTGGAGTGCTGCAATCGGGGTCGCCATGACCACCTTTGGCCCTATGCCAATCATTTCGGCCGGTGGCTCGTACGGTTTTGACTTCGACAACAGCAATATAACCGCCGAGCAATCGGGCATTAACGCCGGCGTAATGAACTTACATGTTGGCGGTGATCAAGCCTTGACCGGCGCGCACATCATTAATAAGTCAGCAGACGGCTCATACCGCGTGGATGGCAAAACCACTGCGGCAACACTGCGCGAATTCCGCGACAAAGATGGCGGTTACATTGGCGGAAGCGCCGGCACCAGTAAAAGCGGCATCCCAAGTTTTGTCATGGAAGCCGGGCGAGTGGATCAAGTTGATTACAAAGCCACGCAAAACGCCACGGTAGATCTGGGCGCAGTGGAAATGAACGTCGGCAAAGGCATAACCGGCCAACTGAACCGCGACGCCAGCAAACAGACTGAAGTCAGCCAAAATACAAAAACCGCAGGCACCGATATCCGGTTCGAAATTTCTATGCCAGCCCCGAAGAACAAGCCTCCGGTTGATGATGAGACGCCTCCTGCAAGGAAACCGGAGGCGGAATCAGCCCCTCCAAAACCGCCCGTGGATGCAGTTGATGGCGGTGGCGGTGGTAACGACACCAACGCCCGACACATGAGCGAGCATACAACCGGTAATGACCTTAAAAGCGCACTGGCCAAAATCAATAGCCCCATCAGGGCGGATCAGGCCGATATTCAAAACAACCCGGTGACGGTGCATGTTCGCAATGCCGCGGGTGAAGTTGAGACGTTTAAAATCCGCAATAACGCTGACCTTGAAAACCTCAATGGCAAAATCATTGTTACCGGCCAGCAAGCGGAAGGTCTTCCTGTACCTAAGGGCTACGGCAAAAGCTCGACGCTTTACATTCAACTCGTGAAGCATTCCGGCGGTGGCTATACCTACAAATTGACACCAAAAAAACCGACGGGAATCATCGATAAAAGCTGGTAACGGCGTAATAGAAAAGGGCTGGTATTAACCAGCCCTTTTTTTGCCCACACGAAATGGTTCAGGGTTTAGGCAGGCTGTTTGGCATAGCGCGCCAGTTGCGCGTCTTTGCTCATCACATCGAGGGTATTGGCCAGCACCTGTTCGCTGGTGACATCGGCCTTGGAGAAAATGCTGTCGAAGTTGGCGTGGGTAACCTGGGCGAAATGGGCGCGGTCGCTTTTTTCCACGCCCAGTAGCGTGGCGTAGGCGTCTAACGCTTCGCCTTGGCCTTGGGCCATGTCTTCAGCGATGGAGTCGAGCATGCCGTTCATGGCCAGCATGGAGCGGCCGCCGTAGCCGAGTTTGACATGGGAGTCGCAGCCGTTGGTGCCGGAGGTAAGACCAAACGTGGCGTTACCGGAGGTGCCGTTGGTGGTGGTGGCCAGTAGGTGAGGAGCCAGACCGCGCTGACCTTCGAAAAGCATATTGCCCCAACCGCATCCCCCTCCGCCGGCCTGATCGGCTTGGGCGGCGAAACTTGTCGCGGCCAGAATCGTCAGGGTCAAAACTTTGCCTAGCAGTCGTTTAGCCATGGTCTGCACTCCGCAGTTAATTGTTTTACAACGCTCTTGCAGCTTTGGTGACGCCCTCCCCTCTGTCAAACCAGCGACACTTATTTGCGCCCAGCGGTATTGCCCCCCTCGCGAAAGATCGTGCCGTGATGCACCATGGCGCGCTGCTGCACCCACCTGAACCTCTTGTTCGAGCCCTCCCCGCCGTGGCTATTTTTCTGCCTGTTTGGCGCCACCTCGTTCTTCTGCCATTGGCCCTGCTGCCGCTATTTGGCTGTGAACGCTCGGCACCCACGCCACTGGATAACCAGGTGTATATCTGGCAACGGCAATGGCTGCCGGCTCATCAACAGGCCTTGGCCGCCAGCCGCAATGACTTCTCCACCTTGCGTGTACTGGCCGCTCAGGCGCACCCAAAAGAAGGTTGGATTACGGCACGCATCAACCCCACCATGCTGCGCAACGACAGCCGCCCACTGATTGCCGTGGTGCGCCTGGACGGCCAACTGCCTACGCTGGACAGCGTCGCCATTGGCCACCATGTGCAGCAACTGGTGAGCGACTGGCAATCGGCAGGGCTGAATGTGCAAGGTGTGGAAATTGACCATGACTGCGCCAGCTCCCGCCTGAATGCCTACCGCGAGTTTTTACAGCAGTTGCGCGACAAGTTGCCGGCCAACCTGGCGTTAAGCATTACCGCCCTGCCCGCCTGGATTAACAACCCGGCTCTGCCCGAGCTATTGCAAGTAGTGGATAGCTCGGTGCTGCAAGTGCATGCCGTTAGCCGTCCCGAGGCGGGACTGTTTTCCCCTAAGCAAGCGCTGCACTGGGCCAAGGCCTACGCCGAGCAAACCACTAAACCCTACTACCTGGCCCTGCCGGCCTATGGCATCGCACTGCTGGAAAACCCCGATGGTGGCGCGCCATGGGTAGAGAGCGAAGTCAGCCTGCCCATGGGCGGCGCCCGCCGCGAACTGACGGCCGAACCCGACCAAGTCGCGGCCCTGCTCACCGACCTGAAAGCATCGCCCCCCGAGCATCTGCAAGGCCTGCTGTGGTTTCGTCTGCCGCTACCCGCCGACCGCCGCGCCTGGCCGCTCGCCACCTTGCAAGCGGTAGTGCATGGCCAGCCATTGCGCGGCGATATCCAACTGGAAATCCACCAGCAAGGCGCACTCAGCGAACTCAGCCTAATCAACAACGGCAACCGCAGCGCCGCCCTGCCCAAACAACTGACCATTGCCGCCAGCGCCTGCGAAGCCGGCGACGCCATCGGCGGCTACCGCCTGCAACAACCGCTCGACAACCCAGTCGCATTCACCCGCCAAACCGCCACGCAACTACCCGCCGGGCAACGCCAGGCCATCGGCTGGCTGCGCTGCGGCCAGTTGGATCAAGGAAGATCACATGTCACGCCTTAACCTTCGCCGCTCTCTCACCTCTGCTTTGGAGCTCTCCGTGCCTCGCCCTAACGCTCGCCGCCATCTGCTTGCCTTCGCCATCAGTGCTGCATTGGCCGCACCTGCCGCGCAGGCCTGCGGGCCGGATTTTCAGTTGCGCTTGCTCAGCGACCGCGCGCAAAGCCTGGCGGAGTTGCCGGAGGGTAATTTCAAGTTTGAGGCGGGGCGGTTGGCGCTTGAGGTGCCGCCGTTAAAGCCGGCAGCCGAGAATGATTTCAGCAGCCGCTGGGATGCCGAGCAAAATCGTTATCTGGAAGATAGTGAGGTGGCCGAACCCCAGGGCCTGACGCCTGAGCAGATGGCTAAGGTCAAGGAGCTACGCCAGCTCACGGACGCGGCGGCCGTTGAACAAGCGGGCGCCGAGTTGCCGGCTGAGTTGCGCCTGTATACGGCCGGCGCGGTGGCGTTTGCGCAGGGTGACGATGCCAGCGCCCAGGCTTACTTCCACAAGGTGTTGGCCTTGCCGGCGGCCGAGCGCCAGTTGCGTGCGACGTGGGCCGCTTACTCGCTGGGCCGCAGCCTGGCTCGCGGTGTGGATGCCGCGCGCGACGGTGAGCTGTCGCAGGACGAACTCAACCAGGCGCAGCAGGCCGATATTCAGGCGGCGAAACAGGCCTTTCGCATGACCCGCCAATTGGCTCTCGACGGCGCCAGCGATCCACTGGAGTTAGGCATTGCCAGCCTCGGCGAAGAGGCCCGCCTGGAGCTTGATGCGGATAATTGGCCGGGCGCCATTGCCCTGTATGCCAGCCAGTTGCAGCTAGGTTCCACCACCGGTTTTAGCTCGCTTAAACAGCTGGCGGTTGAGTTAGCCCAGATGCCCGAAGAGCAGCTGGCGCCGTTGCTCAAGCAACTGCCGGTGCAACAACTGCTGACCGCCTACCTAGTCAGCCATTCCGGTTGGGACTACGAAGGGCAGCCGGCCGGCGAGAAAAAGCTGGTGCAGCTGTTGCAGCGCGGCGATATCGCCAATGTGGCCAACGCTGATCGTTTGGCTGCGGTGAGTTATCAGTCTGGCGATTATGCCGCCACGCAAATCTTGCTCGAGCATGCGCCGCAAAACGGCCTGACCTGGTGGCTGCGCGCCAAGCTGGCCCTGCAAGCGGGCGATAAAACCGCCGCGCAAGCCGCCTACGCCAAGGCCGCGCAAGCCTTCCCGGAAAATGAAAACTGGGGCTATCGCCGCGACGCCAACTGGAACCAAGAGACGGTGCAACCGCACTGCCGGGTTGAGGGTGAAAGCGCCATCCTGGCCTTGGAGCGCGGCGACTACCTGCAAGCCTTCGAAGCGCTCTATGGCAGTGGTTATATCTATTGGCCGGACGCCGCCGAAGTCGCCGAGCGGGTGCTGACCCTCGATGAACTGAAAACCTATGTGGATCGCCATGTACCGCCGGTGGCGCCGACCGTGCAGGCCGAAGACGGTAGCTATCAGCCCCGGCCAATCGCCGCCCAACTGCGCCAGTTGCTGGGGCGACGGCTGCTGCGTGAGGGGCACTACCGCGAAGCGCCGGCCTATTTCGACTACCCCGAACTGCAAGCCGCCGCCCTCGCCTACGGTCAGGCCCGCGAGCAGGGCGAGTCGCGCTGGACCGCAACTGGGCGCGCCGAAGCGCTGTACCAGGCCGGGCAAATCGCGCGTAAGCAGGGTATGGAACTGCTGGGCTATGAGATGTCGCCGGACTACTACCAGTTGGGCGGCGGCATGTATGCCCTGGAGCGAGTGACTACTGTGCAAGCCGGTGGTTTACTCAGTGCCGATGAAGCCGAGCGGCAAAACGCCAACCTCGCGCAGCCCAACAACCGCTACCACTACCGTTGGCTGGCTGCCGACCTCGCCAGCCAAGCTGCCGAGCAATTGCCGCACACCAGCCAGGCCTACGCCGCCACCTTGTGCCGCGCCACCGGCTGGATTCTGTTCAGCGACTACCCGTTGGCGCGCCAGTATTACCAACGCTATGTGGATAACGGCCCGATCGTCCCGTTTTCCGGGAACTTCGGCCAGAACTGCGAGGAGCCAGATTTCGAACACGTCAGCCAACGCTTGTGGCAATACCGCTTTGACACCGCTCGAAAAACCCTGCGGCCCTATAAAGGCTGGTTGTTTGGCCTGGCCTTGGTGGGTGGCATCTTGGCGGCTGGATATTGGCGCAAACGGCGGCGCATCACAGTTAGCCCAACCGAACAGTAACCCCCGGCCGATGCTTGGCTATAGTCATTGAACCGAACTGAACCGATGAAATCGGATAGTCACTGCCTACTGGAGCAAACCCCATGAGTGAGTCAGCCAACGAGCGTCGGCGCTTTCAGCGCATTGCCTTCGACGCCAGCACCGAGATCGCCCAGGGCGATCAGCGCTGGGCGGTTGAACTGCACGACCTGTCACTAAAAGGCCTGCTGGCGCGGCGCCCGGAAAACTGGCACGGCAACGCCGGCGAAACCTTTGAAGCCAGCATCCGCCTGAGTTCCGATGTATATGTACGTATGGAAGTGGCCCTGGCCCGCGACGAGGGTGGTTTGCTCGGTTTTGAATGCCGGCATATCGACCTCGACTCCGTCAGCCACTTGCGCCGCTTGGTGGAATTGAATTTGGGTGACGAGGATTTGCTTGAGCGCGAGCTGACCTCGCTGGGCGAGGCCTAACTACCACGACCGCACCAACCGTAGGGTGTGCTGCACGCACCACGGTGCCCCCGCCGAACCGCCTGGTGCGCACAGCGCACCCTACGCAAAGACGGTTCTTGGGCGCTGTGGCCATTACTCAAATAACGCGTCGAGCGCCTGCTCCAGACGGGTCACGGCAATAATCTGCAAGCCCGCCGGCGCTTCTTTCGGGGCGTTGCCTTTGGGCACGATGGCGCGTTTAAAGCCGTGCTTACCGGCCTCTTTTAAACGCTCTTGACCACTGGGCACCGGGCGCACTTCGCCAGACAAGCCCACCTCGCCAAACACCAGCAAGTCATGGGGCAACGGCCGGTTGCGCAGGCTGGACATCACCGCGGCCATCAGCGCCAAGTCCGATGCGGTTTCCATCACTTTCACGCCGCCGACCACGTTTAAAAACACGTCCTGATCATGGGTCGGAATGCCGCCGTGGCGGTGCAGTACCGCCAGCAACATGGCCAGGCGGTTCTGGTCGAGGCCTACCGTCACTCGCCGTGGGTTGGCCAGGTGGCTGGTGTCGACCAAGGCTTGCACCTCGATCAGCATCGGCCGCGTACCCTCCCAGGTGGCCATGACCACGCTGCCCGGCACTTCTTCCTGGGCGCGGGTAAGAAAGATCGCCGAAGGGTTGGACACCTCTTTCAAGCCCCGGTCAGTCATGGCAAATACGCCCAGCTCGTTGACCGCGCCAAAGCGGTTTTTTACCGCGCGTAGCAGGCGATAACGACCATCGGACTCGCCCTCGAAATACAGTACGGTGTCGACCATATGCTCGAGCACGCGCGGCCCAGCCAGCGCGCCTTCTTTGGTCACGTGGCCAACCAGGAAAATCGCTGTGCCGCTTTGCTTGGCATAGCGCACCAGCAAGGCCGCGCTCTCCCGCACCTGGGCGACGCCGCCTGGGGCCGACTGCAATTGCTCGGTAAAGATGGTCTGGATCGAGTCGATCACCATCACCTTGGGTTTTTCGACTTTGGCGGTGGCGATGATTTGTTCGATGCAGGTTTCGGTCATCACCTTGAGTTTGTCTTCCGGCAAACCCAGGCGGCGGGCGCGCATGGCGACCTGCTGTTGCGATTCTTCGCCAGTGACATACAGCGCCGGCATACGCGTGGCGATATTGCACAGGGTCTGCAGCAGGATGGTCGATTTACCGATGCCGGGGTCACCGCCAATCAGCACCACCGAGCCATCGACCAGACCGCCACCGAGCACGCGGTCCAGCTCGGCCGAGGCGGTGGAAAAGCGCGGCATTTCTTCCACGCTGACTTCGGCCAGGGTTTTCAGCTGCGCCTGTTGCCCGGCCCAGCCGGCCCGACCGCTGGCGGCCGTTTCGCTGCCAACCTCAATCATGCTTTCAACCAAGGTGTTCCAGGCGCCGCATTCGCCGCACTGGCCGGCCCACTTGGGGAAGGTCGCACCGCATTCGGTGCAGCCATACATACGCTTGGCCTTGGCCATCTCAACCCCCTCGCCGAAAAGCGCCGATGATAGCTCAGCTACCGCCACTCAACGCGGCGCCGGGGTGCGAATTTCACCCTTGGCTAGACGCGCGGCACTATTGCCCAGGCCATCTTCAGCCTGCAGATCGGCGCCTTTGGCGGCTAACGCGTCGAGCAAGTCCGCGCGGTTAAACAGGCCGGCGTACATGGCCGCGGTTTGCCCCGCGCCATTGCGCTGGTCGGGGTTGCAGTCGGCAGCCAGCAAGCGCCGGGCGATGCTCACCTCGCCTTTGAAAATGGCGCCCATTAACGCGGTATTGCCGCGCAGGTCTTGCTGACAGGCATCGGCGCCGGCCGTTAGCAGCAGTTCCACCGCCGGCCGTTCGCCGTGGTAGGCCGCCAGAATCAGCGCGGTGTAACCCTTTTCGTCCTGGCTATCCAATGGATAGTGAGCGTCGATAAAGGTTTGCAGCATCGGCACGTCGCCATGGCGCGCGGCATCGAAAAAATAACTGCGCAGTTGTGCCTGCACGTTGTTTGGTTCAGCGGCGTTGCTCAGGTTGCTGAGCATCAGCATAAGCAACGCCAGTACAAAACGAATGGCCATAAATGGTGCTCCTGAAAGAGCAGCGGCGGCCCTTTCGACCGCCGCTGTTAACGGCTTAGTCCGCCAGTTTTGCAGCCAGCGCTTTAACCCGGCTCAAATCCCCCTTGGCCACCTTGGTCACGCCGGTGCCATATTCAGGATCGGCCTTGTACAGAAACGACAAGATGATGTGTTTGCTCTCGGCATCGGTGCTGGCCAACGAGCCGCCGAAACTGTCGATCAGGTCTTCGCGCTCTTTCTTGCTGTAGGAGCGGTACAAATCGCCGGCCTGTTTGAAGTTCTGCTCGCGCTGAATCTTCTTCTGCTCGGTGCTGCCGGACAGCGCCAGGCTGCTGTAGCGCGCTGCGGCCACCTCCTCACGCGGCTCCAGACGGCTGGGCTGGTAGTTCACCCCCGAGCTGGTTTTGCCGCTGTTCATCGCGCCGTCTTGGTTGCCGTTGTTGACCTTTACCCGTGGCTGGTTGATCGGCAGCTGCAGGGCGTTGGCGCCCAGGCGATAGAACTGCGTGTCCGCGTAAGAAAACACCCGCCCTTGCAGCATGCGGTCTTCCGACGGCTCGATGCCCGGCACCAGGTTGGACGGTGCCAATGCCACCTGCTCGGTCTCCTGGAACACGTTATCCGGATTACGGTTAAGCACCATCTGCCCAACCTTGCGCTCCGGCACGCCCGGCCAGATTTTGGTGGCATCCAACGGGTCGAAGTCGAACGTGCTTAGCTGCTCTGGCTTGAGCACCTGCACATACAAGTCCCACTTGGGGAAATCGCCCTTGCTGATATGGCTGACCAAGTCGTTGCTCAGGTGGCTGTAATCCTTACCTTGCACTTTCTCCGCCTGTTGCGGGTCGAGGTTGTTAATGCCTTGCAGGGACTTCCAATGGAACTTCACATAGTGAATAGCACCTTGGGCATTCACCAACTTAAACGCGTGCACGCCATTGCCATCCATTTGCCGGTAACTGGCTGGCGTACCGTAGTTGGAATACAGCTCGGTCAGGGTGCGGGTCGACTCGGGTACATGGGAGAAAAAATCAAAACGCCGCGAATCATCATCCAAGTTGGTGCGCGGGTCGGGTTTGAACGCGTGGATCATATCGGGAAATTTGATCGCGTCGCGGATAAAAAATGTTGGGAAGTTATTGCCGACCAAGTCCCAATTGCCATCAGCGGTGTAAAACTTGGTGGCAAAGCCACGGGGATCGCGCAACGATTCCGGCGAGTGATTGCCATGAATCACCGCCGAGAAGCGGACAAATACCGGAGTGACTTCGCCGGCGGCAAATACCTTGGCTTTGCTCAGGTCGCTAAGGTCGTCGGTAACGGTAAACGTGCCATGGGCACCGGTACCACGGGCATGCACCACCCGCTCTGGAATGCGCTCGCGGTCAAAGCGCTGGAGCTTTTGCAGCAGTTGTACGTCTTGCAGCAATACCGGGCCGGTGGCACCGGCGGTTTGCGAGTTTTGGTTATCGCCGACGGCAGCACCGTTATCGCGGGTTAAGGTGTCGGCCTGCAGCGAAAATGACAGTAGCCCGGCACAGAAGAGAGAACTTGCGGGTAATAGCGCTATTGGTTTCATGGTGATCTCCATATTGTTTTGTGCGCGTCGAATGCGCTTTTTGGAGACTAGAGCGGTTATGGCAATGCTCTAAATAGAAACATGCAAACATGGCGATAAAGAAAAACTGATAGGCGTAGTTTTGCCAGCAAGTTATTCGCGCGAATAGTTTATTTGATTAATACACCAATTGATCGCAGGCAATATTCTTATAGAAAAATCCAAGACACATAACTATTAAAGAAAGTTCCTTCGTGCATTTATACCCTTTCTTCATTTTATTTATACCCAAAGCCCACGCGAATCCGCAGGCCTTGGGCGATTGGCGATCAGCCTTGGCTAGCGGCCTGTTGTAACAAGCTGGAGATTTCCAGGTTGAGTTTTACCCGCTCGTTCTTCAGCGCCTTAAGCGCCATGTCGTCCATGGCATGGCGGCCGTCCTCCACTTGGAAAATCTGTTTATCGAGGGCCGAATACTCGGCAGCGAGTTTGCTGAAGTGGGCGTCCTGGCCCAGCAACCGTTGCAACTCCCCTTCGAACTCAGGGAATTCCTTGTGCAGCGGATGGTGTTCGAGGGTCATAGGCCGTCTCCTGTCACGGTGGGTGAGTAAGCCCTTACAGCCTAGACCAGCGGCAAAAACGCGGAACACCAGGCGCCAGAGCCGGTCACTTGAAGCTGGGAGTGGCGCCAGTGCTGCTCTACACTGCCCACCATCACTATTAGCAGCGGGGACTTCACGTATGAGCTTACTTAACGATTTCAAAGCGTTTGCCGTCAAAGGCAATGTGGTCGACATGGCCGTGGGGATCATCATTGGCGCGGCGTTCGGCAAGATCGTTTCGTCGTTTGTAGGTGATGTAATCATGCCGCCGTTGGGCCTGTTGATTGGCGGCGTGGATTTTTCTGACCTGGCGATCACGCTTAAAGCGGCGGTAGACGATAAGCCCGCGGTGCTGCTGGCTTACGGCAAGTTTCTGCAAACCTGCCTGGACTTTCTGATCGTGGCCTTCGCGATTTTTATGGGCGTTAAAGCGATCAGTAAATTGCACAAAGAACAGGCCAAGGCGCCGGCTGCACCGACCGCTGAGGTGGTGCTGCTGACCGAGATTCGTGATTTGTTGAAGGCGGAAAAGCCAGTGGCGCCGCTTGTGGATAAATTGCCGCCGGTTTAAGTAACGACCAAAGCCCGGAGCGTTACGCCGTATTGCCGGTAGATCTGAGATGAGTTCCCCTCGCCCGCTTGCGGGAGAGGGGCTAGGGTGATCCTGATCTACAACCGCTCCAACACCTCACCCAACACCCGAATCCCCGGCCCGATGCGCTCGGCATCAATGGCATGAAAGCCCAAGCGCATAAAATTCGCCGGCACATGCTGGCCAAAGAAAAACTGCGCGCCCGATTCGATCAACACACTCTGCTGCGCCGCCGCCCAGGCCAGCTTTTGCGTATCCACGCCGTCCGGCGCTGCCAGCCAAAACGCGCTGGCGCCAGGGCTACCCACATGTTCGCAACTGGGCAAATGCTCGCTCAGCGCCGCGCTCAAGGTCTCCCGGCGCCGCGCGTGTTCTTCCCTAAAGCGGCGCAGATGCGCGTCGTAATGCCCTTGGGCGAGAAACTCGGCCAGCATGCGTTGGTTGTTCAGCGGCGGATGGCGGTACATCAAGCGGCGTAGCGCGCGCAGTTCATCGATCAGCTCGGCGTCGGCCACCATGTAGCCAATGCGCAGCCCCGGCGAAAACGCCTTGGACAGACTGCTCAGGTAAATCACCCGACCATGGCTGTCGCTGGCTTTCAGTGCCGGTTGCGGGTGGTTGTCGAGGTTAAGTTCGGCGTCGTAGTCGTCTTCGATCAGCACCTGATCGTGCTCACGGATCTGCCGCAGCAGTTCGCCCCGGCGCTCACTGCTCATGGCGATGCCGGTGGGCACTTGGTGGCCGGGGGTGACGTACAGGTATTCGCAGTCGTTCAGGCGCGAGTCGACCACCAGGCCTTCACGGTCGATGTCTTGCAGCTGCACCTGGGCGCCTTGCAGGTCGAAGATGCTCAGGGCATCGCGAAAACCGGGATTCTCTACGGCAACTTTTACGCCTTTGCCCATCAGCAAGGTGGCGAGCAAATACAGCGCGTTTTGCGAACCGAGGGTCACCAGAATTTCATCGGCCCGCGCCCAGATGCCGCGTTTGGGCAGCACGCGGGTGCGCAGTTGCTCCACCAGCATTTCATCGTCGCGGTCGAAGCGGTCGCGCATCCAGCCTTGGTCGCGTTCGCTGCGCAGGGTGTTGCGCGAGACTTCACGCCAGCGTTCCAAGGGGAACAGATCGCGGATCGGCTGGCCATACACAAACGGATAGGTAAAGCCCGGCCAATTGCTCGGGCGCAGTACGCCATGCTTCAGGCTGGGCTGCATTTTGAAGCGCGCAGCCCAATTCGGTGCACGTTCGCCTATGCCGTCGTCGCTGTGTTCGGGTTGGCGCTGGGGAGTCATGCGCAGCACGCTGTCATCGAAGTCGGCGCCGCAATAGTCCGGGTGCAGGTAGTAACCGCTGCGCGGGCGGCTGACCAGGTAGCCGTTGTCGAGCAGGCTTTCGTACACCAGGGCCACGGTGTTACGGGAAATCGACAGCTGTTGCGACAGCTTACGGCATGACGGCAGCGGCTCATCGGCGGGGAAACCACCGCCCAGAATGGTCGACACCAGGGACTCGCGCAGTTGCTCTTGCAGGCCGCGCTGATGGTCGAAATCCAGATGAAATAAGTGATCGATCATGGCCTGTTTACTCGCTTGCCGATCGGTGAGCTTTGCAAGGAGCGCGCCATGGTTTTTGCCCTCGGCACTGGCCAGTCGAATGGCCAAAACTGCACCTATCTCTAGGGCCAGATGCCTCTCTATGGTTGTTTCCAGCCACCACACAAAGGCCCCCTTCTGAAGCGGCCAGGCTCACCCCTTATGACAACTGGAGCAGCAAAGATGAAGCACACGAACAACGGTTCGCTGGCCCTCAAATCGCTTGGCCTGTTGCGCAAGCTGACCCTCGCCAGCCTAGTGCTGGTCGCCCCTTTCGCCCACGCCGACCTTGACGAAGTAAAGAGCAAAGGCGTGCTCACCGTGGCCACCGAAGACGACTACGCGCCGTTCAACTACATCGTCGACGGCAAGCCAGAAGGCTTCCACAAAGAGCTGCTGGAAGACCTGATGGCCTATGCCAAGGAACAGAAGATCGACGTTAAGCAGGACATCCTGCCGTGGACCGGCCTGCTGGCTTCGGTGTCGTCCGGCCAATACGACGTGGCCTTTACCGGCGCACTGGTAACCGACGAGCGCCTGCGCGTATTCAACTTCACCCCACCGTTTGCCAGCGCCCAGCACTATTACGTAAAGCGCGCCAACGATAAGAGCCTGAGCGACATCGCCAGCCTGTGCGGCAAAACCGTTGGCGTACAAGCCGGTAGTGCCTTGCTGGCTCGCCTGCCTGAGCTGAAAGCGATGATGAAAGAAAAAGGCTGCGAGATGGGCAAGGTCGTGGAATACCAATCCTACCCTGAGGTGTATGCGGACCTGGCCAACGGCCGCTTGGACTACGCCGTCAACGCGCTGATCTCGGTAAACGATCTGATCAAAACCCGTGGTGACACCTTTGCTAAAGGCATCGCCGTGTCTGGTCCCGGTTTCGCCGCCTGGCCGATGCCGAAAAGCAGCCCGGAGCTGTTGAAATTCCTCACCGGCTTTATGGACAAAGTACGCGCCAGCGGCCGCTTGGCAGCCCTGCAAACCAAGTGGTTCGGCGAAGCCTTCCCGGATATGCCGAAAGAGCCAATCACCAACGTTGAGCAGTTCCACAAACTGGCCGGCATGTAAGTCTCTACACCGTCGTCCCCGCGCAGGCGGGGACTCACCGGGTTGGTGATCCACCGGGCTGGCGATCCAGAATGGCCGGCCAGATATCGTTCTCCTGAAAAGTTCTGGGTTCCCGCCTTCGCGGGAATGACGGTGTGTG
>NZ_JBBNAH010000655.1:0-8552 GCF_037994325.1 Pseudomonas sp. | reverse complement strand
CCACTAGGTCGTTAAAAAAGCCCAACGTCAGGTCGATGGTCGACACACCATACGGCTGGCCGTCTTTAACGATGGCCATGGCGCAGTTGGTGCGCGGCTCGGCGCTGGCGTCGTCTTTATAGGCGTTGGCCCACACGCATTGCCCGCGCGGCGCCTGCATACCGCCACGGTGCCAGGGTTGTTCAAAGTAGTTGAGCGACTCCGGGGAGTTCCAGTGCTCATTGAGGGTCAGCTTGCCCGAGGCATCGCGGTGGTAGAACGTGCTGTGCTTGGCGCGGCCTGGGGTGCGCTTGTCCGGCAGCGGCCAGATGCCGCCGCCAAACACTTTGGCATCGCCGTATTGGTCAACGAGGCCTGGGAGTAGACGGTCGATGCTGTCGCTGTCGAGCAAGGGAATGGTTTGCGTGATGCTGCGCGACTGCGCCTGCACTTGGGCCAGTTCGCGCTTGATGCGCGAGCCGATTTCACCCACCTCGGCCAACGTGATCTGTTTGCCGGCATCCACCAGCATAGGCGTCACGAACTGGCGGATACCCACCACCGTACTAACCACCAATAACAGGATAAAAATCACGAATGTCAGCGTGTAGCGGGCTTTGATGGTATGCAGTGAGCTCATGAACAACCGCCTTCGTATGGGCTTTTTTTGGGGTAGAGAGAGCGCCGAATGACCGGCACAAAACGCTATCGGCAGCACAGGTGGTTGCTTGAATTGGCCACCGTCTGCTGAGGGGCACTGAGCACAGATGTGCAATCAGCGCCCCGACGGTAACACCACTATCAGCAGTTCTCATCACGACCGAGCAAAGAACCTCTATGCGCACGCCTCCTTTCACCGCCCTACTCTTTAGCTCTCTGCTGGCAGTCAGTGCCGGTATGGCGCCCTTCGCTGCCCAGGCAGACGTGCCGGCTCAAGTGAAAACCCAAGCACCGGGTTATCAGCGCCTGGCGGTGGGCGACTATGAAGTGACAGCGCTGTTCGACGGCTACAACGACCTGGGGCCAACGCTGCTCAAAGGCCTGTCGCAAAAGGAAATCCGCGCTCTGCTGGCGCGCAAGAACATCACCTCAGCGGGTGTGCAAACCGCCTTCAATGCCTTCTTGATCAACACGGTCAAAAATCTGGTGCTGGTCGACACTGGCGCCGGCACGTGCATCGGCCCTACCGCTGGCGGCCTAGCGGATGCCATTCGTGCCGCCGGTTACAGCCCGGAGCAAGTGGATACCGTACTGCTCACCCATATGCACCTGGACCACGTCTGTGGCCTGGTGGACGCCAAGGGCGCGCCAGTGTTTGCCAATGCCGTGGTATACGCCGCGCAGGCCGAAGCCGACTTCTGGCTAAGCAAAGAAAACCTGGCAAAGCCCCCCAAGGAAGCCCAGGGTTATTTTCAGATTGCGCAGAACTCCACCGCACCTTACGTAGCCAGCGGCAGGCTGAAAACGTTTGGCGTTGGGCAGGCACCGATCCCAGGCGTCAGCACCGTCAACCTGGCCGGGCATACACCCGGCAGCACCGGTTACCAGTTCAGCTCGAACGGGCAAAGCATTTTGTTTATGGGCGACATCATCCACAGCTTCGCCGTGCAATTTGCTCATCCACAAGTGAGCATCGGCTTTGATAACGACAGCCGCAAAGCCATCGCCGCGCGGGAAAAACTGTTTGCCCAAGCAGCCCACGACAATATCTGGGTAGCCGCAGCCCATCTGCCCTTCCCCGCCATCGGCCATATTCGCGTTGAAGGCAAAGGCTTTGCCTGGGTGCCGGTGGAATACGGCCCGTACCAACGGGCAGCAAACGTGCCGCTACTCAAGTAATGGCGGCGCGGGTCAAGGTGAACTCAGTAAATGCCGCTGGGGGCAACGCCTTGCTGAACAGGTAGCCCTGGAATTGCTGGCAGCCGCTATCGAGCAGAAACTGATGCTGGGCAGCGGTTTCCACCCCTTCGGCAATAACCGTCAATCCCATGTTGTTACCCAAGCCGATCACCGTACGCACAATGGCTTCACTGTTGCTGTCGGTGAGCACATCAAACACAAAGGATTGGTCGATCTTCAGCTTGTTCAACGGCAGGCGTTTAAGGTGGCTAAGGGATGAGTAGCCGGTACCGAAGTCGTCCAGGGCGAAGGTAACGCCCAGGCTGACCAAACTGGCCATCTTGCGCGACAACTCTTCCATATCCTTGACCACCATGGTTTCGGTGATTTCCAACTGCAGGCGGCTGGGGTCGATCTGATGGCGTTTGATCATCGCCAGAACATCGTGTTCAAAGCGGCCTTGGTTGAATTGTTTCTGGCTGATATTCACCGCCAAGCACAACTGGCTGAGGACCGGATCATCCATCCACAGGCGCAATTGCGCACAGGCGGTTTCCAGCACCCATTTGCCAATCGGAATGATCAGGCCGGTTTCCTCGGCATGGGGAATAAATTTGCCTGGCGGAATCGGGCCGCGCTTGGGGTGATACCAGCGCAGCAAGGCTTCGGCGCCAATCACATGGCCGTGGCTATCCAACTGGGGCTGGTAATGCACCTGGAACTGCCCCGACGACAAGGCCTCGAGTAACTCCTCCTCCCAGGCAGAGCGTTGCACCGCGTCGGTTTGCAGCACATGCAGCATGGCAAACAGGCAAAAGATCGCGGCAAACGCATTGACCCAGGTGCCTGGCCGCCGAGTGGCGTCGGGCAGGTTAAAGCCGGGCAGTGGCGTCCAGTAGCTACCGGCCAGGCCGACGAAACTCAGTAGGCAGACAATAATCACGCTGTAACGCAGCCATCTGGGCTCGTCACGAAAAGCCATCATGGCCGCTACGCCCAACGGCAGCAGGTACAAATGGGTGGAGCGCGGAATCGTGGCGTTAGGTACGTCCAACACGGCTGAGATACCGCCGATCACCAGCAGCAACACACCAAACAGTAACAACCGCGCACTGCGGTCGTGGTGCAGCCAACTGAGGACAAATACGGCCACGCCAGTGCCCATCAGCACCAAGTCGACGGCAACAACTATCCAATTGCCCTGCAGGGAAAAGTACACCGCCCAAATGCCACCCAGCACCCACATCAAAAAGCTGGCTAGCACCCGCACGCGACGCTCGCGGCGGTGGTGGATCAGGGCCAGGTCTGACGAATTCCAGAACTGCTGAAGGCGTTTGCCATCCATCAGCGTCGACCTGTGTGGGTGAAGACCATGTTGATAAGGCTCCGATAGCGCCGCACCGGCCAGAGCTGCGGAGTATAAGGTGACTGGCAGCGTGCAGAAGGTCAGGCGGCAGCAAGGCCGCCTTGCCCTAAGGAATATAGCTAGCCAAGGTCGTTGCGCAAAGCACTACGCAGCAGACTAGCGCGTATCAGCTACCCAATTGCTCGAACGCCTCCAACGCCCGCAGCGAGTAGACATAAGCCGCACCGGCGTTGAGCGAGATAGCCGTGGCCAGGGTCTGGGCCAACTCAGCCTCAGTGGCACCGGCCTTACGCGCCGCTTGCACATGCACGCCGATACAGCCGTCACAGCGGGTGGTGATCGCCACGGCAATGGCAATCAACTCACGGGTTTTCTCATCCAGCGCATCACCTTCGCTGGCGGCCTCGCTGAGCGCGCCATAGGCCTGAAGCATTTTGGGATGCGTCTTGCCCAGTTTGCCAAACGCTTTCTTCACTGCGGGGACGTATTCGGACCAGTTGAAGAGCATGATCGATTCTCCTATGTTGCCAAAGGCCAGGTAGTGGCCGACAGGAACAGTCTGCTCGGTGCCGATCTCGCCGGTTTTTCCCCACCGCTCATTTACTTGTCGAATCGTCTCGTATGCACGCCTTTGACCACCTGATCGCCCTGGCCAACCTGCGCGGGGTTCTCGACCTGCACTGCCAGCTTGAGGGCGAGTGGGCGCTGCACCATCCGCCGTTACCCAGCGGCCAGGCGAGCTATCACCTGATACTTGACGGTGAATGCCGCCTGGAACTACCGGGCCAGCAGCCACAACGGCTGCTGGCTGGCGATGTTGTACTGCTGCCGCGCAGCAGCGTGCACGTTCTCGCCGCCGGCGAACGGAGCCTGGTGCGGCGCAGCGCGTTAAGCAAAATCCAGCAACCTGGGCGCATCACACAGTTGCGTCAGGGGCAAGGCATGGGCGGCTTAACGATGCTGTGCGGTCGCATCCACTACACGCCCCGCGCCACACTATTGGCGGCATTGCCAGAGGTGCTGGTGATCAACGCGGCGACCACCGCAAGCCGTGAGCGACTCGACGCCATCATTACGCTGATGCGCCTTGAGGCCGAAGGTGAACAGTTGGCGAACCAATCGGTAGTCGATGGCCTTTCAGCAATTCTCTTTACCTTGGTAGTGCGCCATTTCTGCGAGCAGGAACAAGGGCTCACGGGCGTGTTCGCCTTGCTGCGCAACAAGCGTCTAGCCAAGGTGGCGTTAGCATTGCTGAATGATTTGAGTCAGGGCTGGAGTGTTGAGCAAATGGCCGCCATCGCCACGATGTCACGGGCCAACTTCGTCCGTGCGTTTGCCACTGCAACCGGTATGGCTCCAGCTGCCTGGCTTACCCAACTGCGCTTGGAGCGCGCGCAAAAATTGTTGCAACAAAGCGCCATCTCCGTAGCCGAAGTTGCGTTGGCGGTGGGTTATCCAACGCTAAGCTCATTTAGCCGGGTGTTTCGTCAGCAGCTTGGTGAAGCGCCACAGCACTACCGAAGGCGCCTCGACGCGCAGACTGCGGACCTCGACTAAGCTGGAAAAGCAGACGGTCAGCGCAGCGGCAAAATGAGTACCCTGTCACATTTAGCGCCGTTGAATTATCCTTGCCACCGCGCACCATTTCCTAGAGGGCCAGTATGGCCAGAATGATCTTCCCGGCTGCCTGTGCAAGGCTGCAAAACCACTTCGCGCCGCTGGGCTTCGAAGGTGTGTTGAGCTCGCCGACCTCCATGACGGCCAGGGTCTATGACCCGCAAACCGGCGAAAACCTGGTGGTGATCACCTGCATTCCCTGTGGCGCAACGCTTTCCGAAGACGATGTCATGCTGATTGCCCACGCTATCGAGATCGAAATCGAAGTGCTGCAATTCCGCACCGCCCGCGCCAGCGACAACAGCAACGCGGGCTAAGGCGGTTGCTGTTAACCGCCCTTGCGCCTAAGAACTAGACCCGCCCTCCGGCACAAAACGTATTTCTACTCGCTGCCCCAAGGCTCTCGCAGCATTGGCCAGCGTGGCCAGGGTCAGGCCGGCATCATCACTATCAAGCACCCGCCCCACCACGGTCCTACTGGTTTGCATACGCTGCGCCAGCGCAGATTTGCTTACGTGCTGTGCTTTCATCAACTCGCTGATCTGCCACGCCACCACACGCTTCAGAGCCGCAGCTGTTACCTCCTCAAGCAAGTGCTCTTCGGCCAGGAACGCATCGAAGTCAGTGCCTAAATGTTTGCTCATCAGCTATCACCTCGAAGAATGGAATGGCGTTTTCTGGCCAAGGCCAGATCGGATGCCGGGGTGGCCTCGGACTTTTTGATAAAGCCGTGAAGCAGAACCATCTCAGTGTGAACCACGGTAAAAAGCACTCGGGCAATTCCAGCAGGAAACCGGCTGCGAATTTCCCAGAGATCAGCAGCCATTTTGCGCACCAGCGGCATGCCGAGCGGCCAACCGATTTGCACGGTTTTGATATCCGTGCCGACCGCTTTGCGTATTTCCAGGCTTTGCTCACGCAACCAGTCGAGTACAGGCTCGGTGCCGGTCGCCGTCCGGTAAAAGCGAACCGTCAGCTTCACTCCATTGATGCCCACTGCAGCACTCCTTGTGCTTGGCTTTAGGCGTAAGTGTACTTAATTAAGTACACTTTGCCATCCTGTTTTCTCAGAAGCGTGGCTCATAAGTACGGCGAAATATTGCTCAAGGCCCGCATAACGTATTCATCCTTTTCCCCCACCGGCGCCACGTAATGCACGGCGCTCTTTGCCTCATCCAAGCCAACCAACCGGGCGATCATCCAAGCCGCCAGGTACTGCGAAGCCAGGCAACCGCCCGCCGTCGCCACATTGCCATTGGCAAAGAAGGGTTGGTTCAGCACCTCGACACCCGCCTCCACCACCCAGGGCTTGGTGGTCAGGTCAGTGCAGGCCACTCCGCCGTCAAGCAACCCCAGCTTGGCCAAAATCAGCGCGCCCGAGCATTGCGCGCCGATTAGTTGCCGCGCCGGGTCCAATTTGAGTTGCGCCATGAGCGTCGGGTTTTGCACGACCTCGCGGGTAGCCATGCCGCTGCCCACAAATACGGCATCAGCACCGCAGGCTTCTGGCAACGAAATTTGCGCCTCCAGCAGTAGCCCATTCATTGAGCGAACCTGCTTGGTCGGGCTGGCGATGGACACCGTCCAACCAGGAATTTTCACCCGCTGCAAAATCCCGAAGGGCACCAGGCTGTCGAGTTCGTTAAAGCCGTCAAAGGTGAGAATGGCGATATGCATGGCGCTGCTTCCTTATGCGTGAGGGTTGCGACGCGGCATCTTATTCACCCATATTCAGCACAATCAAAATATTGTCATGGATACATTTCGCCATGCCCCGCGCCCGCTACAAACTCGTGGTAGACCGTCTGGCCGCCGAAATCAGCAGCGGCCAACTAACCCCCGGCACCCGCCTGCCCACTCATCGGCAATTGGCGGTGGAGCACGGCATCGCCCTGGCAACCGCCAGCCGAATTTATGCTGAGCTGGAACGAATGGGCTTGGTCAGCGGCGAAACCGGGCGCGGCACCTTTGTTCGGGAAACGGCACTGCCGCCAGGTCTGGGCATCGACCAACGCCCCGCCAGCCCGGACATGCTCGACCTTAACTTCAACTACCCCACTCTCCCTGGCCAAGCCAACCTGCTGCGCAAGGCCCTGCGCGAACTGGCCATGGCCGGTGACATGGAAGCCCTGCTGCGCTACCAACCCCACGCCGGCCGCCTGCATGAACAGCAGGCCGTGGCCGCCCACCTGGCCGAACGTGGCGTGCGCACCCGCGCGGAAAATGTGTTGTTGGTAAGCGGCGCCCAGCATGGGTTGGCGATCACGGTGATGGCCCTGCTGCGCCCAGGCGATGTGATTGCCGTCGACGCGCTGACCTACTCGGGCTTTAAAGTGTTGGCCGACACCTATCGCCTGGAACTGGCCGCGATTCCCGCAACCGGCAACGGCCCCGACCTCAACGCCCTGCAACAGCTGTGCAAAACCCGCCGCGTGCGCGCGCTGTACTGCATGCCAACCCTGCATAACCCGCTTGGCTGGGTGCTGGATTTAGCCACCCGCAAGCAGTTGGTGGCGATTGCCCGCGCGCACGACCTGCTGATTATCGAAGACGCCGCCTATGCCTTTCTCGCCGACAACCCGCCGCTACCCATTGCCACCCTGGCGCCTGAACGCACGGTGTATATCTCCGGCTTTTCCAAAAGCATTGCCACAGGCTTACGGGTGGGCTTTGTCGCCGCCCCTGAGGCCTGGGTAGCCGCGCTGGAACGGAGCATCCGCGCGACCACCTGGAATACACCCAGCGTGATGACCGCCATCGCCTGCCGCTGGCTGGAAGACGGCAGCGTCGCCCAACTGGAGGCCGAAAAACGCCGCGATGCCGCTCAGCGCCAAGCGATTGCTCGCCAGGTTCTCGACGGCCTGCCACTGGTAGGCCACCCATCGTCCTATTTCATCTGGCTGCCACTGGGCGAAGACGTGCGCGCCGACCAAGTCGCCATGGCGCTGCTGCAAGACGGCATTTCGGTGTCCACCGCCGAACCCTTCTGCACCTCGGCACAGGTGCCCCACGCGCTGCGCCTGGCCTTGGGGTCATTAGCGCTGGATGAGCTGCCGCAGGCATTACAGCGGATAAAAAGCGTGATTGAGCGCTACAGCTACTAAAGCGGGTGCGCACCGGAGTAAGTGTTTGCATGCGGGTTGTGCTGTGCGCACCATGGCGACCACGATGGGCAACGACATAGGTAAGGTTTTATGCCAAACGCCGAACTTCGACCATGGCTGATCCGCTGGCTTTATGCCGCCGCTGTCGCCCATTTGCTCGGCGGCGTACTGCTTTCCTGGTGGGGCGATTCGGCGCTATTTAGCGAGTACCACCAAACTATCGAACAGGCCTTCTGGGGCACTGATATTCCCGCCGCCGCGCACGCCTTGCAGGTGTGGTGGTTCGCCCTGTTCGGCGCCACCGTGCAGAGCTATGCGCTGTATATGGCCGCGCTGATCTACATCGGCTCGCGCTACCAACTCAGCGTGGCCTGGGCTTGGTTAATCGCCGGGATTGTGCTCTGGGCGCCGCAGGATATTTATATTTCGCTACGGGCCGGTATCTGGTCACACGTGTGGGTCGACAGCGTGGCTGTGATCGCCTTATTACTTCCACTAGGCTGGCTGTATCGCCATGACCGTCGGGTTGGGCGCAACGCGTTGGAGACTAAATAAGTGCAAGCACCAAATCCCTTTGCCGGCACCCCTGCCCAACGTGTGCTGGTTACCGGCGGCACCGGGTTTATTGGCGTAACCCTGGTCAACCA
>NZ_JBBNAH010000654.1:0-2155 GCF_037994325.1 Pseudomonas sp. | reverse complement strand
ACATTATTCGCTACCTGTTTGTGTCGGCGATGACCACGGTGTCGGCGGCGATTTTCCTCTACAGCCCCGACAGCGTGCTCGCTGCTGTGGCCGTGTTGAACATGGACGATGCCGGCAACGTTGGCGGCGCGGCGGCGATGTCCACCCTGATTCTGCTCACCTCGGCCGGCGTGTCGCTGCTGCTCGCCGGCCTTTCCCGTGGCCTGTTGCGCCGCTCCCAGGCCTGGCGGCAGCCGGCGCTGGGCCATTAATTTTTTGTTGGAGACTGCCATGCGCTACCAATCCCCTACCCGCCTGCAAGCCGCCATTCTCGATTGGGCCGGCACCGTGGTCGACTTCGGCTCGTTTGCCCCCACGCGCATCTTTGTTGAGGCCTTTGCCAGCTTTGACGTTGAGCTAAGCCTGGACGAAGCCCGCGGGCCGATGGGCATGGGCAAGTGGGAGCACATTCGCACGCTGTGTGATCAGCCGGCGGTGGCCGAGCGCTTTCAACGGCGCTTTGACCGGCTGCCCAGTGATGACGATGTAACCGCCATTTATGAGCGCTTTATGCCGCTGCAAATCGCCAAGGTCGGCGAGCACTCGGCGCTGATTCCGGGGGCGCTGGACTGCATCGCCGCGCTGCGCCAACGCGGGCTGAAAATCGGCACCTGCTCGGGCTACCCCAAGCAAGTAATGGACAAGGTGGTGGAGCTGGCTGCGGCCAAGGGCTATGTGCCCGACCACGTGGTCGCCACCGATGAAGTGCCCAAAGGCCGCCCGAGCCCGGCGCAGGCGCTGGCCAATGTAATTGCCCTGGGGCTGGACGACGTGGCGGCGTGCGTAAAAGTCGACGACACCGAGCCCGGCATTCTCGAAGGCCGCAGCGCCGGCATGTGGACGGTGGCGCTGCGTTTTTCCGGCAACTTTCTGGGCCTGTCGTGGGAGCAGTTTCAAGCGCTGTCCAGCGAGCAACTTGAAGCCGAGCGCCTGCGCATCGACGCCTTGTTTGCCGCCAGCCAACCGCATTACCTGATCGACACCATCGCCGATTTGCCCGCGGTGATCGACGCCATTAACGCGCGCCTGGCCAACGGCGAAGTGCCGGCCAACAGCTGATTAAAACAACCCACTTCAACCAAGGAGTCATCCCATGTTCAACCGCACCGCCCTGGCCATCGGCCTGCTCGCTGCCTGTGCATTTCAGGCTCAAGCCAACACCGAGCTGACCGTGTACACCGCCCTCGAAGTGGAACAGCTCAAGGCCTACAAAGAAGCCTTCGAAAAGCTCAACCCGGATATCGAAATCAAATGGGTGCGCGACTCCACCGGCATCGTCACCGCCAAGCTGCTAGCCGAGAAAGCCCGGCCGCAAGCTGATGCGGTGTGGGGCCTGGCCGGCTCCAGCCTGGCCATTCTGAAACAGCAAGGCATGCTCGAAGCCTATGCACCGGCCAACCTGGAAAAGATCGGCGCGCACTACCGCGATGCCGCCAACCCGCCGTCGTGGGTGGGCATGGACGTGTGGGCGGCGACCATTTGCTTTAACACCGTGGAAGCCGAAAAGCAGGGCCTGCCCAAGCCAACCAAATGGGAAGACCTGACTAACCCCATCTACAAAGACAAAATCGTCATGCCTAACCCGGCCTCCTCCGGCACCGGCTACCTCGACGTCAGCGCTTGGCTGCAAACCTTTGGCGAAGCGCAAGGCTGGGCCTATATGGACAAGCTGCACGCCAATATCGGCCAGTACACCCATTCCGGCTCCAAGCCATGCAAGCTCGCCGCTGCTGGTGAATTCCCCATCGGCATCTCCTTTGAGTACCCCGCCGTGCAGCTAAAACGCAAAGGCGCGCCGCTGGATATCGTGCTGCCCAAAGAAGGCCTGGGTTGGGAAATTGAAGCCACCGGCATTATCAAAGGCACCGCGCATTTAGACGCGGCGAAAAAGCTCGCCGACTTCTCCGCCAGCCGCGAGGCCATGGATTTGTACAAAGCCAACTTCGCCGTTCTGGCCCAGCCAGGTATTGCCGAGCGCTTCCAGGAACTGCCGGCTGACTACGAACAGCGCCTGATCAAAAACGACTTCAACTGGGCCTCGGAAAACCGCGACCAGATTCTTGCCGAGTGGCGCAAACGCTACGACGGCAAATCCGAACCCTTGCCGCAGTAAGGC